>CAZUFQ010000019.1:13417-18195 GCA_964618735.1 uncultured Enterobacteriaceae bacterium | reverse complement strand
CGCCATAATTGTCCGCACGTCAGCGAAGTCCAAGTTAATGAGCCCGTGCACGGTGATCAGGTCAGAGATGCCGCGAACTGCTTGCAGCAGTACTTCATCGGCCTTATGAAACGCTTCGAGCAGAGGCTGGCTGCGGCTGGCGGCGGCGAGAAGGCGTTGATTAGGAATGCAAATCAGGGTGTCCACATGTTCCCGGAGTTGGCGAAGACCTTCTTCGGCCTGACGCATGCGTTTCTTGCCTTCAAACAAGAATGGTTTGGTGACAACGCCAACCGTCAAGGCGCCCAATTCCCGTGCGATACGCGCGACTACCGGGGCCCCGCCCGTTCCGGTGCCGCCGCCCATGCCGGCGGTGACAAACACCATATCAGAACCGTCAAGGTATTCGCGGAGTTCGTTTTCCGATT
This sequence comes from uncultured Enterobacteriaceae bacterium, assembly GCA_964618735.1. Taxonomy (GTDB): domain Bacteria; phylum Desulfobacterota; class Binatia; order Bin18; family Bin18; genus SYOC01. Next base: position 17,788 of record CAZUFQ010000019.1, on the reverse strand, counting down.
CGATCGTCGCGCGCTTTCCTACTTCCGGTTCAGCTCCGGCGCCGAGCCCTTTAGTGAGGGAGCCGCCGAGCTGCAACTTGGTCGGCGCTAAGTTCACACGCAACGCTTGGGCATCTGTATTGGCGGAGATGAAATCCACCCCCGTCAAACCGGCAGAAATCATAGTATTAACCGCGTTGCTTCCCGCTCCTCCGATACCAACAATACGAATCAACGCCCTGTTGTCTCCTGCCTCTTCAAACTCGAACATCTCACACCTCCTTCATCCGTTTCAAACTGTTCCTCAACCGCTTGAGGGGTTCTGGTTCTAGAAAAAATCGCGAATCCACTCGACCACTCGCTCTCGCATCCGTTGCCATCCATGAACGTCGCGCACGCGGACGGCGCCGTTCAAGTGTGAGTGTTGCAGTTCACACAACGCCAACCCCACTCCGGTGGCGTACATCGGGCTATTCTCGGCGTCGACAATCCCAGTGAGATAGCGGGGCACGCCACGACGCACGGGAAGGCGAAACACTCGTTCCGCTATTTCCTGCATGCCCTCCATAATGGCGCTTCCTCCAGTGATCACTACGCCGGACTCCAATCTGCCTAAGACGCCAGCTCGATCCAGCTGCTCCCGGGTCAGGGAAAAAATTTCGTCAGCTCGGGGTTCAATGATTTCACTTAAACGACGCCGCGGCATAGGCAAGGGGTCGCGTGTGCCAACCTTGGGCATCTCTACGGCTTCGCCATTGGGCACGAGATGCGTCATCGCGCAGCCATACTTCTGTTTGAGTTTTTCCGCCTCAGCCAACGTCGTCCGTAAGCCGACCGCAAGATCGTTCGTGATGTGCGCCCCTCCAACCGGCAATACTGAGGCATGTTGCACAACCCCGTGATAATACGACACCATACCGGTCGTGCCGCCGCCCACATCCACCACGACTACTCCCAATTCCTTTTCTTCCGGAGATAATACCGCCTCCGCAGCAGCGAGGGCGGCAAAGTAGACATGACGGACGTTCAGGCCAGCGCGTTCTCCACATTTGTGAACGGTTTGGACTGCGTCACTCGCCGCTGCAATAATCTGGACGTTGGCTTCCAAGCGTACTCCAGAAGAGCCAAGCGGGTTGCGCCCACGGTCTTGCCCATCCACTAAAAACTCTTGTGAGAGGACATGGAGGATTTCGTAGCCGGATGGCAAAGCAACCGCCCGGGCGATTTCGAGCACTCGTTGCACATCCGCCTGCGACACTTCCTGGTCTTTCACCGCCCAGGCTCCCTGGCTCGGAATACCGAGGATGTGCTCCCCCGTCACACTGGCAGTGACATTGTGAATTTCGCAACTCGCTCCTGTCTGCGCCTCTTCCACCGCCCGTCTAACAGCTTGGACAGTTGCGTCAATGTTGATGACCTGACTCTTGCGCAGCCCTTGGCCGGACAGGGCCGTACCGACGCCGAGAATCTCGATGTCTTCAGGCGTCACCTCCGCGACGACGACAGCAGTTTTATAGGTTCCAATATCGAGGCTGACAATTAATGCATTCTCTCTGGGCATGGCTTCTCCCCTAGAGCGGACGGCTGAGCGCGCGGCTCGGTGTGCTCTTCTCCTCAGCATACGCACGCACGACGATTTGGCCGGCGAAACGAGCGTCGAAAATCGCTGCGGGCGCATCCTCGCGCCATTCCGCTAACACTACTCCAATCTGGGCAAATTTTTCTGGGGTAGTTTCCCACCCCAAGCGAATCGTGACTCGCCGCTGTTCAAGAAACAGGGTGTATCCTCGTTGTGGATCCCAGTGAATCTCTGACACAGGCTCGTGCCATAAGTGCGACAACGAGAGCAACCGTAAGACGCCGTCCAGCGCGGGCCGCACCCCCGGCGCATCCGGGACTACCTCGGTAAAGCCACTGACATAGGGCAAATCCACAGCGGGGGATTGATCGGGTTTCGTAAAGCATGTCCCCGACTCGTCAAGGTAGACAAGCGTATCACGCAAAATGACGGCGACCGGCCGACGTGCACTCACACCAATATGTACACGTTGTGGAAAATCCCGGCGCACCTGGGCAGACTGAAGCCATGAGTGCGCCAACAAACGACTCTCGATCTGTTCTGGATCCACTTCCCACATGCTCATGCCTACTCGCACCCCACCCCACTCCTGGATATCGTCCGGCGAGAATCCGCCAGTTTCATCGACCAACACTTCTTGTACTGTGAAATAGGGATGACGTTCCGTGTAGCGCGTAAGGAGCGATCCGCCTATCCAGAGCACTACCGGGCAAAGAAGGAAAAGGGCAACCTCAGTAGACCGGGCGCGACGCGGCTGCACAGGACGCGTGAACCGTCGATTTTCCCGCCAGCGGGGCGCCCATCTGTGTAGGATCTTTTTCATGATGCGCCCCTGTGAATTTGTAACGTCGCTCCCTGCAAAATCGTTTCGACTAAATCGCTGTAACTCAATCCGGCATACGCAGCAATGCGTGGTAGATAACTCAACGAAGTCAGACCCGGTAACGTGTTAACCTCAAGCAAAAACACCTCGCCTTGCGCGTTCACCCGCGTATCGACGCGGCTGTAGCCTATGCAGCCCAGGGCGCGATGCGCCGCCAGAGCGACATCGAGCACGCGTTCGTACACGGCAGGCGCGAGCGGCGCCGGAAGAATGAACTCTTCACGACCCGCTGTGTACTTTACCTCGTAAGAGTGAAACTCGCCTTTGGCGATAACTTCCATGGCCCCCAAGGCGCAATCTCCGACAATGCCGACCGTAACTTCTTGTCCATGAATATAGGTTTCCACTAACGCCTGTGCATCATACCGAAACGCTTCTGTTAGACTGCTGAGAAACGTCTCTGACGAGCGGACAATAGAGACCCCGACACTCGATCCTTCAGCGCATGGTTTAATGACTACGGGATAGGTAAACTCGTCGCGCAATTCCCAGGGTCCATCTTTCTCGATCAATTGCCAGCGTGGCGTCGGCAGCGCGCAAGTTTCCCAGATGCGTTTGGCCATAGGTTTATTCATGGCGAGAGCGCTAGCGAGGATTCCGGACCCGGTATAGGGCACGCCCACCAATTCCAAGAGCCCTTGCACGGCCCCATCTTCGCCGAATTTCCCGTGCAGGGCGAGAAAGGCCACATCGATCGTACGCACGTCGGCTATCCAGGCCCCATCGGCGGCAATCTCGATCGGGACAATCGTGTACCCGCACCCCCGCAACGCTTTACACACTGCCTCGCCTGTCATGCAGGAAATTTCCCGTTCAGCGGAAAGGCCGCCGAAAAGCACTCCTACTTGTTTGTCACGCCACTGTGTATTCACCATTCACCAATCAAACGCACTTCCGGTTCGAGCGAGATTTGATGCTTTTCCCACACCGCGCGCTGGACTAGCTCCATCAACCGTTTTACGTCTGCCGCCGTTGCGCCGCCTTTGTTTACAATAAAATTCGCGTGTCGTTCAGACACTTGCGCGTGTCCATGGACCATACCTTTGAGTCCGGTCGCTTCGATCAATCTTCCCGCATACCCGTGCGGCGGATTTTTGAAGATCGAGCCCGCATTCGCATAGCCGTGCGGTTGCGTAGCGTGGCGTTTCTGTTGAGCCTGCTGCATTTTTGCCGCCATCGCTTCTGGAACACCGCGCTGAAGGGAGAATGTCACCTCTGTCACAATGAATCCTTGCGGCAACGCCGTCCGTCGATAAGCGAACCCCACCGCGGCGCTTGGAAGTTGCTCGAATCTGCCGTCAGGATGCACCCCGGAAACCGTTTTGACTATTTGACTCAGTTCGCCGCCGAAAGCGCCCGCATTCATGAGGAGTCCGCCGCCCATGCTGCCTGGAATGCCCTCAGCGAATTCGACGCCGCAGTAGCCTTTTGTTACTGCCTCTCGGACAAACCGCCCTAGCGGTCGCGCAGCTCCAACCTCCACCAACGCCTCACGCTCGGTTTCCGTCCAATATTGATAGTGGAACGCGTCTCCTAAGTGGACGACTACTCCACGTATGCCTTTATCACTGACAAGGAGATTCGTGCCGCCGCCCAATAAAAAATAGGGAGTACGGTCTTGATATAGCACTTCCATCACGGCCTGCAGCTCTAAGACAGAAGCTGGTTCGATAAATACGTCAGCCGGACCACCGAGACGAAACGAGGTATAACGCGCCAGCGGCACGGAAAATCGCACGCGTTCGCCGAGGAGCGAGAGAAGACGATCGCAGAACTCAGGGCGCATGTGAGCCTCCTGCGCGTAACAGCTCAAGCAGCGCAACGCCAGTGCGATGGATATCTCCAGCGCCAAGCGTCATGACGACGTCTCCCGGCTGTACGAGGCTCCGCGCCAGAGTGAGCAATTCTTCTTTGGTTGCCGCAAAGCGCC
>CAZUFQ010000019.1:0-13407 GCA_964618735.1 uncultured Enterobacteriaceae bacterium | reverse complement strand
GCTTTTCTTGGGTCGCGGGTAAGTGAACTTAAAAATGCCGGCGTTTTTTAAACGTGCGAAAAAGCGCGTTCCCGGAAACGCCGACGATCGGGTCTTCTCCAGCAGGATAAATTTCACTCAGAATTAACACGTCAATATCATCAAACGCCGACAAGAACTCGTCAAACAAGTCGCGGGTGCGGGTATAGCGATGCGGTTGGAATAGGGCGACGATACGGCGGCTGCCGTTTTGGGCGACTCCTTCACGCGCAGCGCGTAGCGTCGCTCGCACTTCTTCTGGATGATGCGCGTAGTCATCGATCACGAGTACGTCCGCTGCCTCGCCCTTCACCTCGAAGCGCCGCTGAATGCCGGCGAAGCTGCTCAGCGCTTCCTGCACTTGGGCAAAAGGGATGCCCAACTCGCGGGACACGGCAATCACCGCTAGGGCATTGAGAGCATAGTGTCGACCGGGAAGATTCAAACATAACTCGCCGAGTTCTTCTTCACCGTGCCAAACCTCACAACGGGTAATGAGTCCCGTGACCGTCAAGTTCCGCGCCGTGAATTCAGCGTCTGGACTGAGACCATACGTCACAAAACGCTTGCGTACATGGGGCAATAAGGCTCTGATGTTAACGCTGTCAATACAAAGAATAGCGCGTCCATAAAACGGCACGTGGTTGATGAAGTCAAGGTAGGCGGCTTTTACGCGTTCCATGTCGCCGTAGAAATCCAAATGTTCGGGATCGATGTTCGTCACCACCACAATAGTCGGACTCAAAAGAAGAAAAGTGCCGTCGCTTTCGTCCGCTTCCGCTACTAAAAATCGCCCTTGCCCAAGCCGCGCATTTGAGCCCAGCACGTTCAGCTTACCGCCAATGACTATGGTTGGATCAAGATGAGCTTGGGCTAGCACCGCCGCCACGAGTGAAGTGGTGGTAGTTTTGCCGTGGGTGCCGGCGACGGCAATGCCGTACTTTAAGCGCATCAGTTCCGCCAACATTTCCGCTCGCGGAATCACCGGGATCATGAGCTCCCGCGCTCGCGCCACTTCAGGATTAGCGTATTTGACCGCAGAGGAAATCACTACTACATCAGTGGCTGGAGTGACCGTTTCCGCTCGGTGACCATAGGAAAGCGTGGCCCCTAAGGCGGCCAAGCGCCGCGTAGTCTCAGATTCAACGAGGTCCGAGCCGCTGACCTGATAACCGAGGTTCAGCAACACTTCGGCGATGCCGCTCATGCCGATGCCGCCGATGCCCACGAAATGGATACTGCGATTCGTGTCAAATAACATTTGCCCTTCCCCAAACGGCGGGATCACAGGTAAGGCGTTCACAACAAGCGCACACGGCTTTTTCATGGCGTTGACTGTGGTCACAGGTAGGCTGCCTCCGTCCCAAATTTTTTACTTGAGGGCAAACAAGCCAAACATTCGCGCACGACTGCTTGCGTCGCTTCTGGTTTCCCCAGCGCCGCCGCCGCCTGCGCCATCGCTTCCAAGCGGGCTCTCTCGTTCATCAAGGCGCTGAGTTCGGTGTAGACTCGTTCTGGCGTGAGTTCGGCGTCGAGAATCATACGCGCGGCGCCGTTTTGCACCAGCACTTCCGCGTTGGCGCGCTGGTGATCATCGGCCGCGTAGGGATAGGGAATCAGAATCGAAGGCTTGCCCAACACTGTTAACTCGGCAATGGTCATGGCCCCGGCTCGACACACCACGAGGTCGGCGGCGATATAGACCGCAAGCATGTTGTCAATAAACGCTACAACTTCCGCCGATAAGCCAAGCTGCTCGTAAAGCGCGGCCACCTCGGCCTGCTCCGCCTGTCCAGTTTGGTGGATGATGCGAATTTCTTGGTTAATTGCACGTAGGAAAGCTAACGCCTGCGGGAGTGTCCGGTTCAATCGGCGTGCGCCGGCGCTGCCTCCCAAAATGAAGAGGGTGAAAGATACGGATTGCGATTGTTCCAAAGAGGAGAGGGAGGCTCTGGACCAACGTACCGGGCTTCCGGTACACACCGCTTTCTGCGGAGGAAAAAAATCAGCGGTCCCGGGAAACCCGACACAAATTCTGGTAGCCAGCCGTCCCAGTAAGCGGTTAGTCAGGCCGGGAATAGCGTTTGGCTCTAACAAGACGCAAGGAACTCGTCTCAACCAGCCAGCTAGCACCGTTGGCCCCGCAGCATAACCGCCGATGCTAAAAATGACATCCGGGGCGAACTTGCGCACCACCTGCCATGCTACTCCGCTGGCGCGTAAGGCCGCCCACCAGGCGCGCATCATGCCTAGCCAACTGCGTCCCCGAAGCTGCTGGGCGGGTATGAGTTGCAGAGGAAACCCTAGCTGCGGCAACACTTTCTGCTCGAGTCCGCTAACCGTGCCGACGAATAAGACTTCAGCGTCAGCTTCCCGTTGCACTGCTTCAGCAACAGCAATACCCGGGAACAAATGTCCCCCGGTTCCACCAGCGGCGAGCAGGAGTTTGAGCCCTCTAGGCATAGACTTGGTTCTCCCTGTAGCTCTCGCGGGAGAGACTCAAAAGAATTCCAGTATAAATCATCGCCATAATCAAGGCAGAGCCGCCATAACTAATGAAAGGCAGCGGCAACCCCTTCGTGGGCAGCAGCCCTAGCACGACCGCCATGTTGAGGCCGGCCTGCCCCACCAGGAGGAAAGTGCAACCAAAAGCCAGCAAGCTGCCAAACTGCTGAGGATGACGGGCGGCGATGCGAAGTCCACGCATGCCAAGAAGCACAAACAGCGCAAGCACGCTCGTCGTTCCTATCAACCCAGTCTCTTCACCAATGACAGCGAAAATGAAATCCGTATGCGCCTCAGGGAGAAAAAACATCTTCTGGCGACTTTCCCCTAAGCCAACGCCAGTCAGTCCACCAGCGCCAACAGCAATAATGGATTGATAGAGTTGATATCCCGTCGTTTGCTTATTTTCTTGAGGATAGAGAAAGGAAATGATCCGATTCATACGATAAGGGGCGGCAATAATCCCGAGCACAAGCAGCAAAACTCCGCTGACAAGAAACGCAGCTAAATGTTTCTTCTGTGCGCCGCACACAAATAAAAAAGTAAAAAGTAGCAAGCTAATCACCGCCGCACCGCCGAGATCAGGTTCAAGGACAATAAGCCCGACGGCAAAGCCCACCACCACGAGATGCGGTAATAACCCGTGCATGAAGCTGGCGATGCGTTCTGATTTTCGCGAGAGGGAATGGGCCAGATATAAAGCGATAGCTCCTTTCGCCAACTCAGAAGATTGAAAGTTGAGCGGCCCCAGCGCGATCCAACGCCGCACGCCTGCGCGCGTCACGCCTGGAATAAACACGACCAGTAAGGCCAAAAGGGCGAGCAAGAGCGCCGGATACGCCATACGACGATATGTCGTGCTCGGAAGCGAAGCCGCAGTGATGAGTCCAATTGCGCCAAGGACAATCGCGATTTGATGCTTCCAGACAAAACGAAAAGATTGGCCAAAGCGCTCAAAAGCGTAAAAGTATGTCGTGTTGAAGACCATCACTTCACCGACTAACAAAAGCAACACAGTAGTGAGCAGCAGCCAGCCATCCATGGGCCCGCGATTGAGCATAACCGTTGCGTCTTCTCGCTCCACCATACCTACAACCTCTTCACATTATCTCAACTTCAAGGTGCTGAGCGCTGCTAATGCACAGAGAATCGAGACGATCCAAAAACGGACAATGATTAATGGCTCAGGCCAACCCAATAGTTCAAAGTGGTGGTGTAACGGCGCCATGCGGAAGATGCGTTTCTTCCGCAGTTTATACGAGGCGACCTGAAAGATAACAGAGACCGCCTCGACGACAAACACGCCGCCAGCAATGGCTAACACTACTTCCTGTTTGCTGATGAGCGCCGCCATGCCCAGCGCGGCTCCGAGCGATAAAGAGCCGATGTCGCCCATGAACATTTGTGCAGGATACGCGTTAAACCAGAGGAACCCCAACCCCGCGGCAGCTAACGCTCCGCAAAAGACCGCGACCTCTCCTGCGCCGGCAACGTAGGGGATTTGCAGATACTCCGCAATTTTGGCGTTGCCGCTGACATAAGTAAAAATCGCGTAGGTCGCGCCAGTGATTATCACTGGCCCAATCGCCAATCCGTCCAAGCCATCAGTAAGATTAACCGCATTCGACGCGCCTACCATGACGAGCGCCGCAAACGGGATATAGAACCACCCTAAATCAGGCTGCACTTCTTTGAAAAAGGGAACGGTCACCGTGCTGCTGAAGCCCGGCAGAAGTGACATGACCAGGGCAGCGAGAAAAGCAATCGCGAACTGGGCTGCTAATTTTTGCCGACCGGAAATGCCAGCAGAATTGCGTCGTGTCAACTTTTGATAATCATCAATAAAACCGACCATGCCAAACCCGATGGTCACTATAAGCGCTAACCACACATGGAGATTGGTCAGATCCACTAACAACAGCGTCGCTAACGTGAGCGAGAACAGAATGAGTGCTCCTCCCATCGTGGGGGTCCCGGCTTTACTGAAATGTGTCGCCGGCCCATCAGAGCGAATCTGTTGGCCAATTTGCTTCTTTGTGAGCAACGCAATCAGCCGTGGCCCTAAGAAGAGCGATAAGCTGATTGCCATAATCCCCGCCATCAACGTGCGAAACGTTTGGTAGCGGAACACGTTGAATGCCGAGTATGAGGTATGCAAGGGATAGAGCAATGTATACAACATCAACAGTTTTCCTCGCCCCTCTTCATGTCAAGCCGCCACACCACGTCCCTCATGCTCGTTCCTCGCCGTACTGTGCGCTCAGATACGCGCGCACTTCTTCTCGGTCATCAAAATGGTGCTTCGTAGTTCCGATGATCTGGTAGTCTTCATGTCCTTTCCCAGCGATCACCACCACATCGCCGGGTTGCGCTCCGGCAAGGATCGCGCGGATCGCTGTGCGTCGGTCTTCCACAACCAAATAGTGATGATTGAGCTTGCCAATGCGCGCGAGGTCCTCCTCTTTGCTCAATCCGGCCTTCACAAGACCAGGTTCAGCCTCTGCAAGAATATTCCAGGGATCTTCCGTACGTGGATTATCAGAGGTCAGAATCACCACATCGCTGAAGCGCCCCGCGGCCTCTCCCATGAGCGGTCGTTTTCCACGATCACGATCGCCTCCACAGCCAAACACCGTAAGGAGGCGCTTGCTCGTCATCTGACGCACGGAATGCAACACTTTTTCTAGAGCGTCAGGTTTGTGTGCATAGTCAACAAGAACGGTAAATGGCTGACCCGCGGTGATCGATTCCATGCGTCCGGGCGCCGTCTCACAACTGCGAATACCTTCGATAATCGCTGTAAGTGGTATGTCCATGGCGTACGCCGCCGTCGCCGCCGCCAGGATGTTATAGAGATGGGGTTCTCCTAGCAGGGCAGAGGAGAAACGAGCGGTTTCTTTCCCACACTGCAGGAGTCCAGAGAGGCCATGAAAGTCTTTTTGGACTTCGGCAACAGATACTGTAGCTGGAGTATGGAGGCCATAGGTGAAAACTTGCCCTGGTAAGGAGAACGATAACAATCTCCTCCCCCAGGGGTCATCAGCGTTGATTACGGCAAAACGTTGCGGCTTATCAGAGTCGGACAGTCCTTGCAGAAAGAGACGAGATTTTGCGGCAAAATAGTCCTCAAGATCAATATGGAAGTCTAAGTGATCGCGACCAAGGTTGGTAAACAGCGCACCGTCCCAACGGCAGCCGCGCACCCGTTCTTGCGCTAATGCATGAGAAGACACTTCCATCACAACATGGCTTACGCGTTCCTCTGCCATCTCGGAGAGCAATTCCTGTAACTCGACAGCTTCAGGTGTGGTAAATGGGGCCGGAAGTGCTTTGCCACGATAACGATAGTTGACCGTACCGATAACCCCCGGAGACCAGCCTTGTGCTTGCCAGATGGCTTCCAACAAATAGGTGGTTGTGGTTTTCCCACTAGTGCCAGTAATTCCGACGAGGGCAAGTCGGCTGCTTGGCTCTCGATAGAAGCGATCAGCAACTAACCCGAGGAGCGCACGGGGCGAAGCACAAGAAATAAGAGTTGGCCGCGTAGAGGGCAAAAGGTGCTCCAGTCCACTTTGCCAGTCTTGTTCTGCATGCGCCGCTGTTACCACGGCGCATGCGCCGTTCTCACTTGCTTGTACGAGAAAGCGCGCACCGTCAGTTTTTCCGCCAGGGAGAGCGAAAAAGAGCGCTCCGGGTCGCACGGCGCGAGAATCGTAGGCGACCTGGGAAATTTCCATTTCCAGGTTTCCCCGAACTTGTACAGGGATCGTCTCAGAGAGAAGGTCGCGAAGAATCACGGCTGACCTTCCTCCCCGGGAGAGAGAGTAAGTGCATACACTTGCTCTCTGGCGCCTTGGTCATGTTGGACGCTCTGGCGAGTCACATAGCCGCTCCCTGTCGCACGAATCTGTATCCCTTTAAGTTGTGCAACCCGTAGGGCAGACCGTAAGCTCATGCCGACAAAATTGAGCGTAGGCTCGTCAGCTATTGGAGCAGCAACCTGTTGAGGAAGCCGTCCTCTACTTTGAGGGGAAGGGAGCGAGAGGAGTCGACCGTTCTTCGTTTTGTCAGATGTCGCAGACGGAGTGTTTATGCGCGTCAATTCGATATTTTCCTTATTCCCGTCGAGACCTATGCGGGCAAGCGCTTGCCGGGCAATGGCCTGAAAGACTGGGGCTGCAACTTCACCGCCGTACACCGCAGTTTTGGGTTCGTCGATCGCCACCAAAATGACAAACCTCGGCTGATCAGCCGGAACGATGCCGACAAAAGAAGCAATACGACCGCGTGCAGAATAGCCGCCGGAAGAGTTGACTTTTTGTGAGGTGCCCGTTTTGCCTGCGACCCGCACGCCATCGATGTGCGCACGCCAGCCCGTTCCTTCTTTCTCTACTACTTTTTCAAGCAATTCGACAAGCAATTTTGCCGTCTCTGGACGAACGACTTGGCGGATTTGGGTCGGACTGTTGGCTTTGACGGCTTTCCCATCGGCGTCGAGGATTTCTTTCACCAAGTAGGGCCGCATCAACCTCCCGCCATTGGCTAAGGCGGCGTACGCGCTCACCAATTGCAGAGGGGACACGGCAACCCCCTGGCCGAAGCTCGCCGTCACAAGATTGATTCGCGCCCAATTATCAACGGGAGCAAGAATACCGGGACTCTCCATAGGGAGATCTACCCCAGTTCTCTGACCCAGTCCAAAATCCCGCAGATATTTGTGATAGATTTTCTTTCCTAACCGCTCACCAACTTTTGCGGCGCCAATATTACTCGAGTGTTGCAGCACTTCAGCAAACGTCAGCGCCCCGTACGGATGGTGGTCGTGAATAATGTGCGGACCGACTTGATAGTGGCCATATTCGCAGAAGATTCGTTCTTCTGGGCGGATGTTTTGCGTATCGAACGCCGCTGCGGCCAACAACACCTTGAGCGTTGAACCAGGTTCATAACAATTTGAGATGGCGGGATTCCTCCGGTCTTCGGCTTTTGTCTCTCCGGGATCGTTTGGGTCGAACGTCGGCACATGCGCCAATGTCAAGATCTCGAAAGTCTCCGGGTCGAGGATGATGACTGTTCCAGCCGCCGCCCGAGTGTCGGTGACGGAGCGCATGAGTTCCTGTTCGGCAATGTATTGTAACCCAGCGTCAAGCGTCAGTCGCACATTCAACGCTTCAGGCGCAGAAATGCCTTCTTGCACGAGGAATGTTTGTCCAGTTGCGTCGCGCTCTTCAAAAATTTCTCTCGCCTCCCCTCGCAGATATTGATCGTACGTTTTTTCAAGACCTTCCAAACCTTTGGCGTCGATATCAGTGAACCCTAACACTGGAGCCGCAAGACGCCCCTGAGGATAGAAACGGCGATCTTCTTCTACACTATCGATACCACTGACGCCAAAGAGACGAACGCGGGCAGCCTCTTCGGGAGACGCTTGCCGCTTCAGCCACACAAACCGGGAAGACGATCCCAATGCTTTTTGTACTTCCTGAGGCGACACATGGAGAGCAGCAGCTAATGTCATCATTTGTTTGGGGGCGTCAGAGGGCAGTTGTTTTGTTCTCACAAATAGTGATTCCGTCGGAAAGCTCAAAGCTAGAGGTTCACCATTGCGGTCGACGATCTCTCCTCGACGCGGAGCTAACACCAATTTTCGCTGATGTTGCACCGTCGCCTGGCGTGTCAGTTCGTCGCCCCGAATAACAGTCAGCTGCACAAGCCGAAGCAACACGAGCAATAGCCCTACCGCAATTGCTCCTCCCACTGCTAACAGCCGCTCGTTCATACCACCTCCTCAACGCATCCGCACCACTTGTCCTGGTAGAGGAACGTTCAACTCTAAACGTTGCGCCGCCTGTTCAGCCAAATGAGCTGGTGCTGTCTTGGTCTTCCACTCCCCTTCCAGCATTTGTCGTTGTCCTTCGAGCGTACGCAACAGCTGCCGTGTGTTAGAGAGCGCATATCCAGTTGCCACCACCTGCAGTCGCGTCCAAACCTGCACGACGGCAAGGACGAGACCAATCGCCGTAAGTAAGATGATGTTTTTCCACCTCCCCATTCCCCGCATAACTAATGTCCTTTTATTGCGAGTCGTTCCACCGCCCGCAGATGGGCGCTACGGGAGCGGGGGTTTGTAGCGATTTCTTCCTGAGTTGGTACTAGTGGTTTGGAGGTCAAAATTCGCACTTGAGGAGTCCATGTACACGCGCAGACTGGCAATTGGGGTGGACAGATGCACGAGGCCGCCCAGCGTCGGAATGCTCCTTTCACTAACCGGTCTTCCAGCGAATGATAAGTAAGAATCACCATGCGTCCGCCTGGACGGAGAAGGCGGTATCCGTCTTGGAGGAAAGCAGCGAGATGAGTGAGTTCTTCATTGACTGCAATGCGGAGCGCTTGGAACGCGCGGGTAGCAGGATGGATATGAGAACGGAATGAAGGGGGAAGCACACGACTAATGATCGAGGCGAAATCGTGCGTAGTCTCAATCGGCGCTGAAGCTCGTGCGCGAACAATAGCGCGAGCCAGAGCGCCTGCTGCCGGTTCCTCGCCAAATTCACGAAAGATTTTTTTTAACTCCTCTTTACTCGTGTTGTTAATGATATTTGCCGCTGTAAGGGGTTGGCGGCGGTCCATACGCATATCTAAAGGCCCAGAACGGAGAAAACTAAATCCACGGTCTCCATCTTCTATCTGTAGAGAAGAAAACCCTAAATCGAGCAGTACGCCATTCACTCCATTCCACCCAATTTCTTCCAATAAGGCTGCGATTTGACTGAAATTATTGTGGCGAAAGAGAATCCGCTCTCCAAACAGAGACAACCGAGAAGCGGCTGAAGATAAAGCTGCAACATCTTGGTCAACGCCAAGCAATGTTCCCTGGGGCGATGAAGCTACGAGAATAGCGTGCGCATGCCCGCCACCGCCGAGTGTTCCATCAACAAACCGGCCGCAGGACTGCGGGCAAAGCAGCGCAAGCACTTCTTCCTTCATGACGGGAATGTGCTGGGGGCTGGTTTCGGCGTCGAAGAGTACGGGAAGTGCTTCCATCCGGCCCTTTCGCTAGTATTTGGCGGCTAGTTAATGTACACTTGAGCTCAAAATATTGAATGACTGTGGATTCTCGGTCAGAAATCGCTCAGCATCTTGGTTTAGGTGATGCCAGGAGTCTTTGTCCCAGATGCGGAATTTTTCTCTCGATCCCGTGAAAACGACGTTTTTCTTTAAACCAGCATACTCACGTAGGACAGGAGGAAGGAGGATTCGACCTTGCTTATCGAGAAAGCAATCCTGAGCATTAGAGAAATAGAAGTTTTCGAGTTTGAGAAAGGTCTCATCAAAACGTGGTTTCTCTTTTAACTCTTCCTCGAATTTCTCCCATTCAATTTGAGGATAAACATCAAGACAACGGTAAGAATTAAGAATGAACTTCGTTGCCACTAAGCGGTCATCCTCTAACTTGATGAGAATCTCGCGAAATTTCGAGGGGATACTCACTCTTCCTTTCTCATCTACCGTATGCTCAAAACTGCCGCGGAACATGAGGGAAAATTAGTCTCCCACTTCTTCCCACTTTCTCCCACAACTATATTACCGTGTTTTTTTCTTGTCAAGTGAAAAGTAAAGTTCCTATTGAACTTCAACAGGGAAAACTGAGATTGACTGAGCATGTTCGTCTCGGTACACCATTGCTCAATAGCAAAGCCGCTGCGAGCTAACGCCTGGATAGTGTGTGCTGTGGTCGTCCAGGCATTTTTTTTCCGTTTTTAGGGAGAGTCGCATGTTAAAACGTTATTTGCTGACTCCGGGACCTACTGCGGTGCCGCCGGAAGTCATGCTACGTATGTCTCAACCATTGATTCATCACCGGACGCCAGAGTTCGAAAAGCTCTTCGCCGAGGTGCAAGATGGCCTCAAATGGTTGTTTCAAACCGATCAGGATGTATTGATGTTGGCTGCATCCGGCACTGGCGCGATGGAAGCTGCGGTAGCAAACCTTTGTTCTCCTGGTGATACGGTCATCGTTGTAAACGGCGGCAAGTTCGGCGAACGCTGGCTCAAGATTAGTCAGGCGTTCCATCTCAACCCTATCGAAATCAAGGTGGAATGGGGGCAAGCGGTTCGTCCCGCCGCTATTGCCGAAGCATTGAAAGCGAATCCCCAAGCGAAAGCTGTGTTTGTCAAGGCAATTGAAACTTCAACGACGGCTCTCCATCAAGTACAAGCAATTGCTGAACTCACCCGTAATTTAGAAACTGTATTAGTTGTCGATGGCATCACTTCGGTTGGAGCCACAGAAACACCGATGGATAGATGGGGGCTCGATATTGTTATCACTGGCTCCCAAAAAGCCCTCATGTTGCCACCGGGACTTGCCTTTATTGCGTTGAGCGAGAAGGCGTGGAAGAAAATCGGAACGTCGACCTCTCCTCGCTATTATTTCGATCTTGCACGAGAACGAAAAGAACAACAAAAACATACGACGGCGTATACTCCGGCCATCTCTCTTATCAATGGACTTGCCAAAGTATTACGTCTCATGAAAGAAGAAGGACTCGATCATATTTTTGCCCGTCATGCTTTACTTGCCGCTGCTACAAGAAACGCAGCGCAAGCGCTGGAACTCCAACTTCTCGCTCCTACAGCCCCTAGTCCTGCAGCTACTGGCGTGTTTTTACCGGACGGCGTCAACGGAGGACAATTCTTAAAGTATATGCGTGATCGTATGGGCGTAGATATTGCTGGTGGACAGGATCATCTAAAAGGAAAAATTATCCGTATTTCTCACATTGGCTATGCTGGCCCGTTTGATGTGATTACCGCGCTCAGTGCGGTCGAGATGGCGTTGCACCGCTTTGGCCACAAGGTCGAACTTGGACGTGGCGTGCGAGCGGCTGAAGCCGTGTTAATGGATGGATGGCCGACAATAGGATAACGTAGATGTCTCACAAGGTGCTTATTTCTGACTCGCTTTCCGAGCAAGGTCTCGAACGCCTCCGTGCTTTCTCTGACCTCGAAATTGACTTACGACCTGGCCTCAAAGGCGAAGAACTCCTTCGCGCGATGCCGGCGTATGAGAGCTTGATTATCCGCAGCGGCACCAAAGTGACGAAAGAAGTCATTGACGCCGCGACTAACTTACGCGTCATCGGTCGGGCTGGCATTGGAGTTGATAATGTAGATGTTGAAGCTGCGACGAAACGGGGAATCGTCGTGATGAATACCCCTGGCGGCAACAACGTGACCACAGCCGAACACGCGATTTCCTTAATGCTCGCTTTGGCGCGTAATATCCCTCAAGCAAATGCTTCTCTCAAGTCCGGCCAGTGGAAGCGCGAAAAATTCACAGGTAGTGAAATTTGCAATAAAGTGTTGGGCGTGGTTGGTCTCGGCAACATCGGCTCGATCGTGGCGGAACGCGCGCTCGGCCTCAAGATGCAGGTTCTTGCGTATGATCCTTTCGTGTCCCCGGAAACGGCGGCGAAATTGCGTGTAGAACTCGGCGCTCTTGATGAGATCTATGCGCGCGCCGATTTCATCACGGTGCATACGCCGATGACCAAAGAAACCCGTGGGCTCATCGGCACCGCTGCATTTGCGAAAATGAAAAAGGGGGTGCGCATCATCAACTGCGCCCGGGGCGGGATTGTTGATGAAACCGCGCTGTATCAAGCTATTAAAGATGGCGTTGTCATGGGCGCAGCGTTGGATGTATTTGTTGAAGAGCCTCCTCCGTCCGATCATCCTCTTTTACAGCTTGACCAAGTTATTTGTACTCCGCATCTCGGGGCGGCGACAGATGAAGCCCAGATTAACGTCGCGATCGCCATTGCTGATCAAGTTGCAAATTTCCTCACTCAAGGCGTGATTCAAAATGCGGTGAATTTCCCGTCGATGACGCCTAAGATGCTGACGATTTTGCATCCGTACCTAGTGCTCGGCGAAAAGCTCGGCAGTTTTCTCGCGCAATTATCAGCCTCGGCGCCGTTGGAAATTCAGATCGATTACAGCGGAGACATTATTGATTATGATACGGCGCCTGCTACCGCCGCGGCGCTGCGAGGCCTTTTGAGTCCGTTTCTGGAAACTCCTGTCAACTATGTTAATGCTCCACATATCGCACGTGAGCGCGGCATTCGGGTCATTGAGTCGCGCAGCAACAAGCCGAGCGATTTCCTCAACTCCATCGCTGTACGCGTCTCCAGCGCCAATGGGGCCAATACTGTGGAAGGAGCTGTATTCAGTAATAATGCGGTACGGCTTGTCCGCGTCAATCATTTCTATTTAGAAGCCGTTCTCGAAGGACATATCCTTGTTCTGAATAACCGCGACGTGCCCGGCGTGGTGGGCGCTGTCGGTTCGCTGCTCGGCCAGCGCGGCATCAACATTGCCGGTCTGGAGCTCGGGCGAGAGCGCATTGGCGGTATGGCGATCTCCCTGATTCACGTTGACGGACAGGTGCCCCAGGAAATCCTGGCGGAACTGCGCACGGTAGAACCAATTGTCTCGGCGCAGCAAATCAAGCTGTAGAAATGAGTAAGACATGAGCACTCTCGTGGTGGTTGGCATTCAATGGGGTGACGAGGGAAAAGGAAAAGTTGTCGACCTTCTCGCTCAAGAAGCTGACGTTATCGTTCGTTTTCAGGGCGGCAACAACGCCGGTCACACCCTTGTCGTCGGCGGACAAAAGACCATTGTCCGCCTCATTCCTTCTGGAGTGCTGCATGCCGGGAAAGTCTGCGTTATTGGCAACGGCGTAGTCGTTGATCCTCAGGTTCTCGTTGAAGAAATAGACACGCTTCAGCAGCAAGGGTGTTTATCCGATACGTCGTTGCTGAAAATTAGTGAGACCACCCATCTCATCATGCCGTATCACAAGGCGATCGATTT
>CAZUFQ010000018.1:0-18362 GCA_964618735.1 uncultured Enterobacteriaceae bacterium | reverse complement strand
AATCACTTCCTCAGGGGCCTGTTGTTCAGGGGCGGAATGCGCCACACTAGCCATTCTCAATCTCCGGATTAGGGTTCTTCAACCGAGCGAGATAGGTCGTCCGCGGTCTGGTGTTTAAATCCGTCAACAGTCCATAGTTTAATGGAGTTGCCTTCAGCTTCGCCACTTGGCTATTGGGATCATTGATGTTGCCGAAGGTGATCGCTTCCGCCGGGCAGGCAGCTTGACAGGCAGTGACGATTTCTCCGTCGTGAATCGTGCGATCTTCTTTCTCTGCAGTGATGCGCGCGGCATTGATGCGTTGCACGCAGTATGTACACTTCTCCATTACGCCACGGCTCCGAATCGAGACGTTCGGATTGCGTTGCATTTTGAGACTGGGAGTGTCCCAATCTTGGAAGAGCAGGAAATTAAAGCGCCGCACTTTATAGGGACAGTTGTTCGAACAATACCGTGTACCGACACAGCGATTATACACCATGTCGTTCAGCCCTTCTTTGCTATGCACCGTGGCGCCCACAGGACACACCGGCTCACAAGGGGCGTTCTCACATTGCATACAGGGCACTGGTTGATGGAACATCTCAGGATTGTCCAACTCCCCGCCGTAATAGCGATCGACGCGGATCCAGTGCATTTCGCGCCCGATAATAACTTGCTCTTTGCCAACAACAGGAATGTTGTTCTCAGCCTGACAAGCAGTGACACAAGCCCCGCAACCAATGCAAGAACTCGTATCGATTGTCATGCCCCACGCGTTGCCCTCGTATTTCACCTCAGGATAAAGCGTCAGATCGCGTGGCGGCTCTTCCGCCATCTCCTCGACGAAATGAGGATGCTGCTTAAAGTGTTCGAGCGTGCCGCTGCGCACCAGATTACGACCTTCCATCGTTTGGTGGTTTTGGGTGCATGCGAGCGCATAGTGTTCGCCGGTTCTCTTAATTTCTAAACCAGTTCCAAACCAGGGCGCATCAGAAGTACGCACACTATACGCATTGAAGCCCATTCCGGAACCAACCCGACCGGCCTGAGTCCGCCCATACCCCAGATACACGGTGACGGCGTCATCAGGTTGTCCAGGAAGAATCCATACGGCCACACGAACAGCACGTTCTTTATACCGCAGCTCGATAACGTCTTCAGTCGACACATTGAGCCGATCAGCGGTTGCAGGACTAATCAAGGCCGCATTATCCCACGTGAGCTTCGATAATTGTTTGGGCAGTTCCTGCAACCAACCGTTATTACAGAAGCGACCATCCCAGATCGAGGGGTCGGGACGGAAAATGAGTTCCATTCCCCCGGAGGCAGTTGCCGTATTCCATGAGCCAGCATCAAGATGAGCCCAATCGCCATTGCGGAGAGAGACTTCTTTGGGTGCGAAGGCCGTACCTTCAATTACACCATCGTGCAGCGCCCTACGCCAAGCATGCTCGAAATCTCCTTCCGTCAATTGACCCTGCCAGTATTTACGGACCGTGTCGTATCCGGGGGTGGATTGTCCCAAGAGCGCCGCCACCATGTCATGAAAGGACTTTCCTCCATACAAAGGCGCGATAAGCGGCTGGATAATTGAGACCGTGCCATCGTATGCGCGGGCGTCACTCCAGGCTTCAAGCGAGTGGGCTTCTGGAATATGCCAGTGACAAAGTATAGCAGTTTCATCCTCGTGGGAGCTGCAGTGAATACGAAGGCCAACTTTGTCAAGCGCGGCGCCAAAGTCCACGTCGGCTGGAGCAGTATAAACAGGATTGCCGCCTAAACTCACCAACAACTCGACTTTCCCGGCTTCCATATCTTTGACAAGTTCGCGGAAGGAATCGAGTTGATTGACCGGATTGGCCTGGACTGACTCTATGTAGACGACCGTTTGTCCGACGCTGCCCAGAGCCTGGTTCATCGCATGCGCAAGGGCGTGGACGGCTGGCGATTGATGTTCACCAGCAACAACCAAGCTTGAACCCCGGTGTTGCTGCAGATCCTTGACCAGTGCGGTAATCCATTTTGTGAATTTCGCTCCGTTGTCCCACTTGCCTGAGTTGACGTCAGCCACTCCCAGCCTTTTCGCCACTTCGCGAGCGAACAGTTCAATTTCCCCGGAACGGAGCGCCAGCCGGTGATCCGCCACCGAACCCGAGATAGAAGGAGCGCTCTCAACCATATACAACCGATTCATTTCGCCATGCTCGTCCCGCACCTTGCGTTTCTTTGCATATTCGCGAGCATAACGTAGGCTTCCCGGCATGCCAAAGAGAAAGTCAGCATCCAACGAAAGGATGACCTCTGCTTTCTCGAACCGATACAGCGGATCTGCAACTGCGCCAAAAGCAGTACGTGTCCCAGCATATATGGAGTCCCGATTCACCGGCTCATATTGGTGCCAGCGGGCTTCAGGAAATTGCTTCAACAGTTCCTGTAACTGGGAGGCCAGTGTGGGAGACGTGATAGTCTGAGTCAAGATGCGCAGCCCAGCCCCACCCTTCGCTTTTTGCACTTCGAGCGCGGGTTGCAAGGAGGCGAGAAAAGAATCCCACGAGCTAATGCGCCGTGCATTGGTCACTACGCGGGCGCGGTCGGGGTCGTACAGTTCCAGGACAGCAGCTTGCGTAAACACATCGGTCGATCCGAGACTGCCGGGATGCTGAGGATTCCCTTCGATCTTCGTCGGACGACCAGTATGACTCTCGACTAATACGCCGGTGGCGACACCGCCAAATAAGACAGCAGTGGCGTAGAATTGCGGTCGTCCCGGCAGCACCGACTCCGGCGGTTTGGTATACGGGACGATGAGTTCTTCCGGCTGTTTTGTACAAGCGCTTAACCCCGCTAACGCGAGCGAAGCTCCCATAAGCTGCAGGAACCCTCGCCGGCTGAGCGCGTCAGGCCAGACGGAAGCGTGTCGCGGAAATTCGTTTTCGAGAATCTCCTGAAACTCCGGCGTCTCGGAAAGTTCTTCGAGGCTGCGCCAATAGTGGGGACCACGATTCTCCGCAAGGCGAGTGCGGATCGCAGCAAGATCAAGCGGCGGTTTCGACATTTTTATTGTTGTCATCGGTGACAAATTGAGCAGTTAGTCATCTTGCTCTTATCAATGTGATATTCTTTAATGAGCGATTCTCCAAGCGCGAGTTGATCGCTCGGCGGCTGCCAATCCATGCGGAAGACGTACTCACGAGGACGAATGAACTTCTCAGGCTGGCGATGGCATTCAAGGCACCATTGCATGTCAAGGGAATTCACTTTCATCATCAGCGGCATCTGGTCAACACGGCCGTGACACGTGACGCATCCCACGCCTTTTTTTACATGAATACTGTGGTTGAAATAAACGAAATCGGGGAGATCATGAATGCGAATCCATTGGATCGCTTTATCTGTACGCCAGCTCTCCCGAATCGGCTCCAAAATCGGAGCCTCAGTCCATATCTGCGAGTGGCACGTCATACACGTTTTCACAGCTGGGATGCCGGCGAATGCGGTCTGCTCTACAGAAATGTGACAATAGCGACAATCAATGCCCATTCCGGTAACGTGATGCTTATGACTGAAAGGAACGACCTGCTCCTTCGCAACACCGACGTCATTCACCCACGGAGAGCGGGCGATGACCAGGACGAGCGTTAACAACCCACCTGCCAGGAGGGCTCCCCCGACAATGCTGAACTTTGCGAGAGTGTTACTGCTCCGACGAAATATCTGAGCCATCGAAACGCCTTCTTGTAATCTTCTTCAAAAGGAATGTCTACTCTTGCCGCCACATAACTACAGAAAACTGCGAAAAACGCTAGAGCCACTTCAAGCACATCAGATGGCTCTTGCTTCCTCCACTTCGTATCGCCTTCGGACCGTTCATCCACCCTTCCACTTCATTTGCACGATATCTCAGCAAGTTACACATCTTCGAGTGAGAGGGATTTTTTAGTCTTTGCTGCAATTGATTAGGGAGCATGAGTTTACGTAGAAGGAAAAATCATGTCGCTTTCTCCTTCCACTTAGGACAGCTACGATGGGACCAAAGGAATTACCGCTGAAGTAGATCAGTTGGCGGCTGTAGGAACATGTCTGTCCCTGCAGCCCGCACCCTATTGTCAGGTCGTCGTTAGCGCTCACACTCTACCCTCTACAGCTACTATATCGAATGAGAAGAAAACTGGCAAATGGCGAGGCTCTCTGGGGTGCATATCAAATTCTGGCAAGCCTGTAGCTCGCTGGGCGCGTGCTTCGACCAGCTCAGCACGAACGGCAAATAGCGCACTAGATGCACGCCTCCCCCGTTCGCCCTGAGCCTGTCGAAGGGTGGACGGCCATGTGAAGCCTCCGTTCACTCAAGTTACCAGAAAATAGCTATGCACCCGCAAGGCTCTCTGGCCCCAGCTATTTCCTTTCTGGAAGTCTTCAGAGGTATAATAGACTCAAGCATAGAGCGGCTGAGTACTTGCTCTCGCATCACAGCGACGCTAAGGTCACCGCCAGTGTTGACTCCTCTGGGAGAGGGAAGCTGGCAGGAGAGAAGAGACGAAAACGGGAAGAGAAGCGGGACATTCTCACTTACCTCATTTGCAATCTGCTCTACAGGAAAAAGATAACCTTCATGAAAATACTATCTCGTTTGGGCCTGACTGTGGTTCGGTGGTTTGATTCGTGGGCGGGGTTGGAAGCAATCGCAGAAAGAGAACCCCTGTGTGTAGATTGGCTACGGTGTATACCGTTCGTCGCCATGCATGCCATGTGTTTAGGGGTCATCTGGGTGGGCTGGAGCCCCTTTGCCGTCGCTATGGCCGCTGCGTTATATGTGATTCGCATGTTCGCGATCACAGGATTGTATCACCGCTACTTTTCCCATCGCACGTTCAAGACCTCACGCCTGGGGCAATTCTTCTTTGCCTTGCTCGGGGCTTCTGCCGTGCAGCGCGGACCTCTCTGGTGGGCGGCGCATCACCGTCATCATCATCGTTTCTCGGATGAACCTGAGGACCGCCACTCTCCGCTCCAACACGGGTTCTTGTGGAGCCACATGGGTTGGTTCATGTCTCGATCGAACTTCCGCACCAACCTCCAGGCCGTGGCTGATCTCGCTAAATTTCCAGAGTTACGATTTCTTGATCGTTTCGACATCCTCGTTGCGATCCTAGTCGCAGTAGGGATTTATTTCGTAGGCGTAATAGCAGCAGCGATAAATCCACATCTCGGAACGAGCGGGACGCAGCTTCTAATTTGGGGATTCTTTATCTCCACCGTAGCCGTGTATCACGGCACGTACACCATTAATTCGCTTTCTCATCAAATCGGCCGCAAACGTTATGAAACCGGAGATACGAGCGGGAACAGCTTTCCTTTAGCACTCCTTACTTTAGGAGAAGGATGGCATAACAATCATCATCACTATCCGGGCTCAGCCCGCCAGGGATTCTACTGGTGGGAAATCGACATCTCGTATTATATCCTTGTCATGCTGTCGTGGACTGGCCTCGTGTGGGACTTACGTCCAGTGCCCAAACACATTCGCAATATGAGGCGAGTTGACGTAGCAGAAGCAGCGTAAGCTTTCTCCGACATTACATAGCTAGAGGCGAGAAGGGAATCTTTTGCTTGAAGAATTCTCTTGCTCCGGTTATCTCTCCCCCTAGTGCAGCAAACGGTTCCTTTTTTGACCGGTTTGCTCGACAAATTTTTTTGTCTCGCATGCAGCGGCTCCGCGAGGGAGAGCTCATCCTCATCGATGGAGCTCAACGACAGGTCTTTGGCCGTCGCGTTGAATCATTTCCTCTCTCCGTCACCGTCCAAGTGAACAAGCCCCAGTTTTACAAAGAGGTCGTTTTCGGTGGAGATGTAGGCGGAGGACAAGCGTATATCAATAACGACTGGTCGTGTGATGATTTAACCTCTCTTGTCCGCATCCTTCTGCGGAATCGCCAGGTGCTTGATCATATGTCCAAAGGCTGGTCTCGGTTAGCCAACCCCGCTCGCCAGTTCCGGCACTTTCTCCGGCGCAACACTAAGGCTGGCGTCCGCAAAAACATTGCCGCTCACTATGATCTTGGCAACGAGTTTTTCGGACTGATTCTTGACAAAACCATGATGTATTCGTGCGCGCTGTTTGAGCGCGAAGACAGCACGCTGTACGAAGCGTCGGTTGCTAAAAATGACCGCATTTGCCGGAAGCTGCAACTGTCCCCGCAAGATCACCTGGTGGAAATCGGCTCTGGCTGGGGGGGCTTCGCGTTGCACGCCGCCCAACACTACGGCTGTCAAGTCACAACGACCACCGTTTCCAAAGAACAATATCAACTGGTTCAGGAGCGCGTCGCCGCGGCAGGCTTAGCCGATCGAGTGACCGTTTGCCTGGAAGATTACCGCGATCTCCGTGGACATTATGACAAGCTCGTCTCCATCGAGATGGTGGAAGCGGTTGGTCATCAGTACCTCGACACCTTCTTTCAGTGCTGTAGTCGATTGCTCAAACCCGAGGGCATGATGCTGCTCCAAAGCATCACCATCGCCGATCAGTTGTATAATCAGGCTCGTCGTTCGGTTGACTTTATAAAACAATTTATTTTTCCGGGCAGTTTTATTCCTTCCATTACCGTGCTCTGTAACGCGTTCGCTCGTTCGACGGACTTGCGGTTATTTCACTTAGAAGAACAAGGAGCACACTACGCGACCACATTGCGGCTCTGGCGCGAGCGCATGTTCGCTAATCTTGAACGCATTTACGCTCTGGGGTACCCGGAGACGTTCATTCGCATGTGGGAGTACTATTTTTGCTATTGTGAAGGGGGTTTTCTCGAACGCACCCTGGGCGACGTCCAGATGCTGCTGACCAAACCGCAGTGCCGCCGCGCGCCCCTGCAGCCGTCGTTCGCTACGTCAGCGATTTAGGGCTGATCGATCTGACGAACAGTCTCAGTCGCACCCTGCTCCTGGGATGGGCTAGAAACAGCGGCCTTTGGTTTGGTGGAAGATTTTGCCCCGTGCTGCTGCAAAAGTTCGACCACCGGAGTCTTGTCGGCTTCGATCGCATAATCGGTCGCAGTCTTGTTGAACTTGTCGGCGAGATTGGGGTCTGCCCCTTTTTCGAGCAACAGGCGGGTAATAATGGGGAAGCCCTGACCTGCGGCATAAAATAAAGCTGTACGTCCTTGTTCGTCACGGGCGTCAACCTGGGCGCCGCGCTCAAGAAAGAGTTTGACCAGCGGCGCCTGACCAGTCAGTGAAGCAAACATGAGCGGCGTAACATCCCCTTTGCTGCGAGCATTCACCCTAGCGTTTTTGTCGAGCAGGGCTATGGCGATTTTTTCCTCGCCGAGCGTGGCGGCGCGCATCAACGGCGTAATGCCCTTAGCGTCACCCACATCCGTCGCGGCTTGATGATCAATGAGCAACTGCGCGGCGGCAGTGCGTTTCTGTTCGATAGCCCACTGCAGGGCTGAGCGACCCATCGTGTCTGTGGCGTTCAGGTCAGCCGAGGAGGCAAAAAGAGCTTTCATCGCCTCCAGGCTCCCCGTTGTAGCGGCGATGATCAGGGGGGTGCGTCCCACAGTGTCGCGCGTGTTAACCTCGGCGCCCCGGTGCAAAAGATATTGCACAATGTCGCCTTTATCGGTGCGAGCCGCATAGGTGAGCGCAGTGGAGCCGCCGCCGTCCCGGGCTTCCAGCTTCGCCCCCTTTTGCAGAAAGAACCCAACCAGTTCCCGGTTTCCTAAACCGGCTGCCACCATCAAAGGTCGCGCTCCCTGCATAAAAGTAGTTTCAATGT
This sequence comes from uncultured Enterobacteriaceae bacterium, assembly GCA_964618735.1. Lineage (GTDB taxonomy): Bacteria > Desulfobacterota > Binatia > Bin18 > Bin18 > SYOC01. Next base: position 10,606 of record CAZUFQ010000018.1, on the reverse strand, counting down.
CGACGTTGTGGTCTAAATAGAGCTTTACCAGATCAAGATTCTTTTCCCAGATGGCGTAGATCAGCGGGGAGTTGCCATTGCCGTCACGTGCGGAGAGGTTGGCGCCTTTTCTGATGAGAAGGTTGACAAGAGCAATGTCGCCGATTTTGGCGGCGAGAGGCAGCGGGATGTTCCCAAGTTCGTCGCCAACGTTGACGTCGGCGCCCCGTTCTATGAGAAGTCGCGCCGCTTCCAGCTGCTTACTTTGCAGTGCAACGAGCAACGCGGTAGAGCCGTCATCATCAGCGGCGTCGATATCAATACCCTTGTCAAGCAACAGTTTCATCATGTCAAGATGTCCGCGATGCGCCGCGAGCATCAGCGCATTGGCGCCGCTGACATCTTGGGCTCGCAGCCGTGCGCCTTTTTCTAGCAACACACGGACGATTTCTATGCGCCCGTCCGTAGCAGCGAACAACAAAGGCGTCGCGCCCTGCTTATCTTTGACGTGGACATCGGCGCCGTGTTTAAGAAGAGCCAAGACGATGTCCCGATGGCCGCCCTTGGCGGCGGCGTGCAAAGGAGTCACCCCGGACTCATCCGCCCGATTGACGTCTGTTTGCGGGCCGAGAAGCTTGAGCAGCAGCTCGGTTTTGCCTTGCCCTGCCAGCTCCACCAGAGTCTTCACCTCGGGATTCGCGTCGATATGCTTACTATCGGCGGGCGTCTGCAGTTTGTCGGCGGAAACGGTCGCTGGATACGGCAGACAAACGATCAAACCCCATAGACCTAACATAGAAAATATCTTTTTCATCCTTCTGATCTCTTTTGCAAAACTTCTTGTAATAGAAGACTCAAAATATATCTTACGGTTTTTAAGGACATTAGCCATTGACATCCGTTTCACTCGCCAGCCCGCGCCCTTTCCATAGGACATAGAGCACGGGGATAACCAGCATAGAGACGAGGGGCGCGGTAATCATCCCGCCGATCATAGGAGCAGCGATGCGCCTCATAACCTCAGAGCCCGCGCCGCCGCCGACCATAATGGGCAGCAGCGCGGCGATGACGACCGCGACCGTCATCGCTTTGGGGCGCACGCGGAGAACGGCGCCTTCGATCACGGCTTCGTGTAATTGGGCGAGCGTCGCAGGGCAAAGACGTTTCACAGCGTGATCGAGATACACGAGCATGACTATTCCGAATTCGGCGGCGACGCCGGCCAGAGCAATAAAGCCTACGGCGACGGCGACCGAAAAACGATAATCCAGCCAGAAGAGCAGCCAGATTCCCCCAACGACGGCTAAGGGAAGCGCGCCCATCACCATGAGAGCCTCGGTCATGGTGCGAAAGTTAAGATATAGAAGCACGAAAATCAGAGCAAGGGTCAAGGGGGCAATATAACGCAGTCGTTCGTTGGCCCGCAGAAGATATTGATACTGGCCAGCCCAGCTGATCGAATAACCCGGCGGGAGCTTTACATGCTGGGCCACTACGCGCTGAGCGGCGGCCACATAGGAGCCGAGATCGCGGCCCTTGATGTCGATGTAGACCCAGCCGTTCAACCGCGCATCTTCGCTCTTAATCATGTCTGGACCATCTTTGATTTCTACGTCCGCCACATCGGCAAGCCGCAATTGCTGTCCGGTAGCAAGAAACACTGGCAAGTCTTTCAAGGCAGTCAGTGAATTGCGGACCTCGCGGGGATAACGCAGATTGATCGGATAACGCTCGCGGCCTTCCACAGCATACGTAATATTCATGCCGCCAACCGCCATCGCGATTACATCGTAGAGATCCGCCACATTTAAACCGTAGTGCGCCGCCACATCGCGATCGACGTCGATATCGATGTAACGCGCGTGACTGCTCCGGTCAGCATAGACCGACGCCGTACCAGGCAGCGGGCGCAACAAACCTTCGATCTGCGCCCCGATCGTGTCGATCACGCGGAGATCCGGCCCTGCAACTTTTACCCCGAGCGGTGTCTTAATGCCCGTGGCCAGCATGTCAACGCGCGTGGCGATCGGCGTCTGCCAGGAATTGGTCAGGCCCGGTATACGCACCCGTTCATCCAGCTCCTCGATCAACTGCGGCAGCGTCAATCCAGAACGCCACTGCTGGCGGGGCTTCAGCTGTATTGTTGTCTCCATCATCGTTAAAGGCGCCGGGTCGGTGGCCGTTTCGGCGTGGCCGCTCTTACCGAATACCCTTTCAACTTCAGGCACAGTCTTTATCAGCCGGTCCGTCTGTTGCAGCAGCTGCTGCGCTTTGCCGGCGGACAGACCCGGCAGTGTCGTCGGCATGTAAAGGAGATCGCCTTCATCGATCCGCGGCATGAACTCCGAGCCAAGCCGCAATAACGGCCAGAAACTCGTAGCAACCAAGAGCCCAGCAATGAGGAGTATCGCCGAGCGATGGCGCAGGGCCATGCCGATCACCACTCGATAGATATTTACCAGCGCACGGTTCAAGGGGCTCTGGGTTTCTTCGCGGATGTGTCCTTGCACCAGAGACACGGTCAGGGCAGGCACAAGCGTGATGGACAGCACCGCTGCCGCAGCCATGGCGTATGTTTTCGTATAGGCAAGTGGTGTGAACAGCCGGGCCTCTTGCGCTTGCAAGCTGAAGATCGGCAAGAAACTCAAGGTAATGATCAAAAGTGAAAAAAACAGGGGAAGAACGACCCCCAACAATGCATTGCGCAAAAAAGAGCGGCTCCCTCTCCCGGAGGTTTGATCTTGTTCCAGGCGCTTGTGGACGTTTTCAATCATCACGATCGCAGCGTCCACCATGGCCCCGAGCGCAATGGCGATGCCGCCGAGCGACATGAGGTTGGCGTTGACGCCTTGCTCAGGCATGACAATGAAGGCAACGAGAACACCCACGGGCAACGTGAATATGATGACGAGCGCGGAACGCAAATGAAACAAGAAGATAATGAAGACTACCGCCACCAGGAGGAACTCCTCGATCAAGCGCTGTTTGAGGGTCAAGACCGCTCGCAAGATGAACGCCGACCTGCTGTATGTTTCAAACATTTCCACTCCTTCAGGCACAACCATCTTCAATTCTTCCAGTCTGGCTTTGACTCGTTCGATGACGGCTAGGGCGTTGCCGCCGCGTCGCATGACAATGACGCCGCCGGCGACTTCGCCTTGACCGTCGAGATCGGCGATGCCGCGGCGCATCTGCGGCCCAATATGGATGTCCGCTATATCCTGTAGCAGCAGTGCGGCTCCGGCCTCGCGTCGCGTCAGATACGGAATACGCTTGAGATCATCCAGGGTCTTGATATATCCCTTGCCGCGGATGAGGTATTCGGCTTCGCCCATTTCGATGACTGATCCACTGACTTCTTGATTCGCGTCAAGAATCAGCTGACGGATCACTGGTAGTGACAACGCATGGGCGCGCATTCGTCCTGGATCGAGCACCACCTGGTATTGTTTGACAACGCCGCCCACAGCGGCGACTTCAGCGACTCCAGGAACTGTTTGCAATTCGAACTTGAGGAACCAGTCTTGCAGGCTGCGCAGTTCCGCCAGATCGTGCTGACCTGTGCGATCAATCAGCGCGTATTGATAAATCCACCCAACGCCGTCAGCGTCGGGGCCAAGTTGTGTTTTTGCGCCCTGCGGCAACTGGTCGCGGATCTGGCTCAAATATTCGAGTACGCGAGAGCGGGCCCAGTAGATATCCGCGCCGTCTTCGAAAATAACGTACACGTAGGATTCGCCTAAAAACGAGGAGCCGCGAACGTGCATGGCTCCGGGTACGGATAGTAGGGCGCTGGCCAGGGGATACGTCACTTGATCCTCTACGATTTGCGGCGCTTGTCCAGGAAAAGTCGTTTTGATAATGACTTGCACGTCAGAAAGATCGGGAATTGCGTCGAGCGGCGTAAGACGAACCGAATAGATTCCGGCGCCAACCACGAGTAGCGTAACCAGGAACACGAGGGGACGATTTACTGTGGACCAAGAAATGATGCGGGCGATCATGATCGTCTAACGAGAGTGCGTCGTTCTCGCCATCCCCGCTAATGCTCCATCATACGAAGGAAACTCGCCTGGAGGCTGCTTTCCGAATCGAAGAGAAACTGAGAGGAAACAACGACCTCGTCACCCTCCTCAAGGCCACTGAGGATTTCAACCTTGCCGTCAGTTTCAATGCCAGTCCGCACCTGCACCGGTTTGAACCGACCTTGGCCAAGTGCGACAATCATCCGGTTTTCTGATTCCGTGCTGATGAGCGCTTCTTGGGGAACCGCCAGCACGTCCGTCCGGACTTCGCCGTGGATCGTGGCCACGACATACATGGCGTTTTTGAGGAGCTGCGCCGGCGCGGTGAAAGACAGTCGCACTCCAATATTCTGGGAACTCGGATCAATGGAGACGGCGGCCTGATTGACCACGCCCGCCCACACCTCGCTCGACGCATGGGGGAGCCGGACCTCGACCGGGTGGCCGCTTTGGATCCAAGCGGCGTCCCGTTGGAAGGCGTTGGCCAGCACTGAGGCCCTGGCCAGACCTGACAGTTCGAACAGCCCCGCGCCACTGGCTACCGAATCACCTTCAGCGACTTGTAATTTTGTCGCCATACCGGAGTACGGCGCACGCAACGTCAACTGTGACGAGGGCGCTCGTGTTTGTTCGAGTTGCCGGATGTCCTCACTCGAAAGCCCAAGTCGCATTAGCCGTTCACGCGACTCCGCTAGCGTGTTGTCTTGTGTCGTTGAGGGGGAGTTCTGTGGAGGAGTCCCAGTCCCCCCCTCCTGCTCCAGTAAAGCGACATGAGACTGTTCAGCAGTACGCAGCGCCTCGGATTCAAGCGTCACCAATGGGCTTCTCTGCTCGAGCCATTGCCCCGGTTTGAAATGCAATGCGACAATCCGCGCCTCAAACGGCGCTATGACGCGGGTATGTCCGGTTGGCTCGATTTGCTGTATGAAACCGGGGGTTTCGATGCGTCGTACTAGTGTCGTGCGTGTTACTGGTGCTGTTTTGACTCCGAGGTTGTTGATCACTGCCGGCGTGATGGACACCGCCGGCCTGGCTTCCTCGTTTGCATCTGGCTCTGTAGCGGCCTGCTGCATTGGAGTCAGCGCCATCCCGCAGATTGGGCAGACGCCTGGTTTCTCAGAACTCACTTGGAGATGCATTGGACAGACGTAGAACTTACCCTTGTGGGTGTGGGCATGATTGGAATCACCATCTGTGATCTCTGGAGCGCCAAATACGACCGGTCTAGACCGGTTCGTCGCCATACCCAACACAAAGGCGACAGCGAGAGAGATCATCCACACTAACAGGGTTCCGCGAGACATAAAGCGCAAATTCGATTCTGCGACGGGTAAAAATCCCCCCGCCAGTCGCTTCGCATCTGCCAGCCCCCTTTGCCAAAGGGGGCGGCGAAGGCGCAGCCGAGCGGGGGATTTGGAAAACCCAGCGCATGCATGGTTGACAATTCTCCGGATAGGCTCTTATAGGTCTGTCCAACTCTACTTCTTCGAGGCTAGTCCCTGGCCCGGCGTGTAGTTAGTACCAGGACCGATTTCGCCATTGCTGAAGAAACGGCGCGAACCTACAGTGTAGAATGACATGCCATGTGGTGAGGCGTTGCCCGCGTTCGCAGCACGCGTCCCGTTGGCTGGCCACTGTTTGCCGGCGTCGCCGAAGTCCATATCATTGCAGCCCGCCGGAGATTTTGGGTCGCTGGCGTTGAACCGGGTGTCGAGCTCTAGGTTACCTGTCCAGCGGTTCCAGCGCATCATGCAAATAGTATCGTCACCGACTGCCCCTGTTCCCGGCAGGACACTCGCCCATCCGCCAGTTTTAAAAGGCAACAGATTGTTATCATCTAATAATTGGAACGCGGCGCCGAGACCACCTGGTGGAACATCCCCTGGGTTGGGACCGCCCGGCGGATACGAATTCGGCCCCAGCGAGCCAGTATCCCCTTTGTGCCAAGCATGGCCTAAACCTAAGGCAGACAGCAGTACATCCACGTCAGCGATCGCAAATTTACGCAGATCCGCGAAATAGTTCGAGGTCGCCATGTAGGTATCAAACCCGTCGTGCACCACAAAATGAGGTCCGGCGCGGCTGGTTTCGTTGTCGGGATGATCGTCAGCGGTGCCCAAGACGCCGTCCTCGCCAGCTCCACTGAAGTCAACCTTATCAACCAACTTTGGACAATCCGATGCTCCGTTATTCGGCCAGAATATGCCGCCGTCGTTCAGGTCGCCCGGATTGTTGTAAGTAATCCCCGCCGGCCAAGAGTGGCCTTTTGACCAACAGGAGTCGTCGCGCCCGTATTATTCCAGGCCTTGGCCGGCGCTGGGCCACACTTGAGACTTTTACCTTCGCCATGGTGAAGGAGTTTGCGAACATCAAGCACCGCGACGCGTCGATTGTGCTCGCCCACATAATCACGATCATGGATTGGGTCGCCCTCACGCTGCATAGCAGCCAACGGCATAAGGATAAAATTATCATCCTGCGTGAGGGTAAACACCGAACCGCCGGTGCATCCGCCGAAGTCGTACACCTGCGTGAACTGTGGTTGTACAGCCGTAATGTCCGGCGAGTAGTAGAGCGCGCCTCCCCACATGGCGACAACGAACATACCCTTGTGATTATGTTTATGAGTGACGCGCATTGCCATGAGACCTTCCGGCTCTTCATGAATCTGGTTGTCCTCGTGGCGCGGGCCGTCAGGCATCTCCACGACAGCATAGGGTCCGTCGCTAAGCTTGCCGACGTCCCAAAAACGCACAGTTGTACCAAGATTCTGAGCGGAGGTGTTAGAAAATTGACCAGAACCGGTCAGTGCAAGGCTTACCGGATCTGCGTAGTCAGACGTTACGAGAATCCCCCCTGTAGTCTTACCAACCTTCTTGCCGTCTTTGTTGCCTTTCTCGCCAGTCAGGTCGGTACGGAGACCAACACCATGCGGGTGGGCCAGCAATCCAGCATCGGGACCTTCATTGACGCCAAGGTCCAGGTTCACCGCCCCACTGTCAGCCCCGATCTGGTTAAATGGCTTCACCCCCGGCACACACAGGTTAAACACCGAGAAGCCTAGCGCAGTGGGGACGTCGCTAGGGGTGCAATCGCCATTGCCATCCACCCCGCCAAAACGGATCTGCGTACGCGGCGCATAGCGCTTCGGCCCTAACATGTCAGTTCCGTTCACATACTTGCCATGCCCAGGGACCGGAGCCTTAGGCACGGCCGAGTATTCGCCGATCACCGCGCCGGTAAATGGATCCAGTTCTTGAATACCCCCAGGGGTCGTGAGCACAGGCGGGAGACTGACTGGAACGACGCCCGTGCTCGAAAAGGAGCCGCGGTTGCCGCCTGCGCCCATCATCGTGGTGTAGTAGTGACCGTTGACAGGGTTCCATTCCAGATCGTCCGTGCCGGTCAGCGTGTTATGCACAGCGCCGCTCACGGTCAGACCGCAGAGATTCGTTGCTGCATCGGCGTGTAACGGAATGTTCTCCAGCGTGCTATTCGGCGCCGGTTTAATATGCAGGGGATCAGTAATGTCGCACCCAAAAATGTTAGCGCTAATTAGTCCGCCATAGTAAGCCGCAACCGCGCCGTTCGGATGGACCGTAGGGACCACGCTATGATGATGCGCCTCGTTCAACACTGACGAGGGCGCCGGAACAACGGGCGGCAACCCATTGGTCGCAGAGTTAAAGTTCGGCACGCCGCCTAAGATATCGTCATCCAGCAGGGTGCGGCCAACCGCGGCGAGGTCCGCTGGCGCGTTGGGATCTGTACTATTCTTTAACGCAATGTCGAGCGCATCATCGACAAAATTCTCTGTCACCGACAACAAGTGCTGGCCATAGACAGCCGGCATCTCCGCCGTATTAACGACATGGCCATAGGTCGGCGATTGAGGGTTGGCGTCGAGCACGGCTAAGAAGTCAGCGTCCGGCAGCGCCCCTGACGGGAGTCCCAGAATGCCATCAAGCGGACTCACGTTGCGGCCGTCCATGTATTGATCTGACATCCAGGCAATCAAGTATTTGGGGGCGTGCAAAGGCTTAGCGTGCACGCCAAGAGCGGACACGCCAATGCCCACCATCGCCACTACAGCATTGAATAGTCTTTTCCCCGCCATGCGGAACTCCTCCCTGAATTAGGTAACGAAAAGGACGAGAAATCCAACGCACTTCGCTGTCTGTCCCGACGGCAAGATACGTTTGTAGTAAGGTATTGTCAACTAAAAAAAGAGGCACAATGCAGGCGAGATCTCTTTATTATCTATTTTGTAGAACTATAAAAACGACGAAGCAACAGAGTGAAGAGAATCTCCGTTTGCGTGGGAGCCGTGCTGCATTGGGATGGCCATGACAAATCTAAGCGGATTTTTTTGTGTTTTGCGGTTGCGGCTCTGACGCAAGAGCAGGCAGCCGCATCGCGCTCCGTAAGCTGGCAAGTTGATTGAGGACGAGAGAGCCAACAACGACTACTCCTCCCAATAAAGCAGGGTCGCTCGGTCGTTCTCCGATCCCCAGCCACACCCAAATAGGACCCAAAGTAGTTTCGAGAAGAGATAAAAGACCGATTTCCGCGGCAGAAAGATGCGGCGCCGCTAAGGTCAACAACACACAGCCCAGCCCAAGCTGAAAAAATCCCATGATTGCCAACACCCCGATATCATGCCAGGAAGCGGTCAGAGGCCAGCTCAGGGGGAGCGCGACCGTGATCGCAATAAGTCCAGCCAAGAGCACCGTGGGAACCATATCAACTGTGGCGCTCCTCCGCCGCAACAAGACAACATTGGCGCCGAATACGAGCGACACTCCGAAGGCCAGCAAATTGCCGCTCAGAGACCCCGCTCCCAACGCCTCAGCAAACATAATAGCAATACCGATCAGGCCGCCGGTCATCGCCGCATACGTGCGACGGGGCACGGGTTCCCGGAGGAAAAGCCGGCCAAACAAAGCGGTAATGAACGGTGAGATGCTCATGAGGACCAGCGCATTCGCTACTGTGGTGCGCATCACCGACAAAATGAAAAAGAAGAAGGCTGAAGCGAGCAGCATCCCAGACACGAGTCCAGGACCGCCCACCGCTGAGATCTGCGTGAGCACCCGGCCACGAGAACGAAGAATGAGGAAGGTATTAACGAAGATGGTCATGAACAGCGCCCGCCAAAACACCACCTCCCAGGCGCTGGTGAGCGTCGTCGAACGGATCAGAATGCCGCCAGTGCTCCAAGAAAGCCCAGCCCCAGCCATCAACACCATCCCCTTAAGGTGCTCGGTTCGCTTCATCATAACGACTCAATGACTTGATTCTTCCACCGCCGCCCGGATATCCTCAATCCCCATCTGCATTCGATCCAGATGCGTGCGAAACGAGAGCACGCAAATGCGGATGACAAACTTGTTATCCAGTAGGGAGCCAGACAGATAGATGCGTTTGCGCGCGTTGATGCGACTCAACACGTTTTGGTTGAGCTGATTCAATGCCTCGGGACCCAGCCCGGAACGAACGACTCTGAATGCTACAATCGAGAGCTGAGGCTCGGCAACAATTTCGATACTGGGAATTTTTCGCAGCTCTTCAGTCGCCCAACGCGTGAGCGCAAGTTTCTCCTCTAAATTGCGGCGAAACGGAGCGACGCCGTGCATCTTCAACGGCAACCAGACCCGCAGTCCGCGAAACTCCCGGGAGAGTTCCGGCGACATCTGACTAAAATCCATCAGGTCCGGATCGTCATCCGTGAATGGCAAATAGGAGGCGCTAAGTCCGTGAGCCCGTTTGAGTGCGCCCCCATCGCGGACCAACAGTGACCCAGTTCCATAAGGTAGAAATAAGCCTTTGTGTGGATCAAGCGTAACGGAGTCTGATCGCTCAACCCCTTTCATCAGCGCCCTGCCCTGCGCGGTCAGCATGAAGAATCCGCCATAGGCCGCATCCACGTGAAACCAGCAGTCTTCGCGCTGGGCGAGGTCCGCGAGCGCGAGGAGGTCATCCACTGCGCCCGTGTTCGTCGACCCTGCGTTACCGACAATGAGAAAAGGGAGGAGGCCTGCAGCCCGGTCGGCAGCGATAGCGTGAGCAAGCAGGTCGAGGCGGATACGGCCCTGATCATGCGAAGGTATGACTCGTACGTTGCGCTCAGGAAATCCGGCCAACATAGCGGCCTTCTTCACTGAGTGATGCGTTTGATCTGAAACGTAGAGCGTTCCTGTCAAGAAATTCTCGGGCAATCGCTCTCGCCGAGCCGTCACCACTGCAGAAAAATTTGCCAGCGAACCACCAGTAGTTAAGAGACCATTGGCTGAAGCAGGATAGCCCATAATTTCGCAAAACCAGCGAATCACATTCGCTTCTAATTGCGCTAATCCTGGGGCCGCTAGCCAGAGCCCCATGTAACGGTTTACTCCATCGGTCACGAGGTCCGCGACTGACGAATGAAAAATACCGCCGCCAGGAATATACGCCAAATAGACTGGCCCAGCCGTATTCAAGCTTTTAGAAATCGCCATCTGGAACAGCAACTCCAGAAGCTCATCGACCGGTTGGCTTCCATCTAGCAGCAGCTCTTTGCTGTTTCGCGACATGTGCGTGGCTCCCTCCACGCCCACGATAAG
>CAZUFQ010000017.1:0-18883 GCA_964618735.1 uncultured Enterobacteriaceae bacterium | reverse complement strand
TGCGTTCGTATCTTGTCATTGCGATCCTTGCGGCGGGTTTACCGTTTGCGTTCCGTGCACCCTACATCGGAATTTTATTTTGGTGCTGGGTGAGCTATGCCAATCCGCATCTTTATACCTGGCAACTCCGTACACTTCCTATTGCCGTGATCGTAGGAGCCGTAACCTTAGTGGGAATGGTTGTGAGCGGACAGACCCGACGTATTCCCTGGACCAGGGAAACTGTGCTCCTCGTATTCCTGTGGATTTGGTTTTCAGTGACTACTTGTTTTGCGCTTGAGCCTCAAGCAGCGTTTGAACACTGGGAGAAGGTGTCGAAAATTCTCTTAATGACCTTCGCTACGTTGATGCTCATTCAAGAGAAGCGGAAATTCACCCTCCTGTTTGGAACCATTGGTTTTTCACTGGGTGTTATTGGACTTTGGGGGATGGTTTGGGGAATCACCAGCGGGGCAGAGTCTCCATATGAAGGTCCCCAAGGGTCGTTTATTGCAGATAATAACGATCTGGCGTTGGCTCTGAATATGACGTTGCCCGTGTTTTTATTCGTACGAAAAGAGTTCTCGAACCTTTGGTTGCGGCGGCTCTTTTTAGCGTTCTTCGCCGGTTCACTTGTTGCGATTATCTTTACCTTCTCCCGAGGAGGGTTTCTTGGGCTTTGTATCGTCGCCCTTGGGTTCTTTTCTCAGGCGAAAAACAAACTCGCCACAGGAATTCTCATTGTCTTTTTTGGCCTCACTGGACTCTTATTAGTTCCAGCACGATGGACCGAACGGATGTCGACGATTGAGACCTATCAGGAAGACGCATCGGCCATGGGGCGAATTAACGCTTGGTGGGTGGCGGTCAACGTCGCGCGCACGCATATTACCGGCGGCGGATTCGACATGTTTACGCCGCAACGTTTCTTACAGTATGCGCCCGATCCTCTGGACTTTCATGATGCGCACAGTATCTATTTTGAGATTTTAGGAGAGCAAGGATTCATTGGACTTACTTTGTTTCTCCTGCTGTTAGTTTCGTCCCTGGCGTCGTTACGGACGCTGAAAAAGCGGCTCCGCCGCGACCCGCGTTACGAGTGGTATGCGAACTATTGTACGATGTTGACGATCGCTATAGGGGCATACATGATGAATGGAGCCTTTTTGGGACGAGCGTATTTCGATCTGTTCTACCATCTTATTTGCGGAGTCATTTTGCTGAAATTTCTCTATCAGCAAGAAGCACGGCAAGTTGAACAAGTTCCTGTTCTTTCTACAGAAGCAGAAGTCGAAAGCCCGGCGCTCGATATGTGGGAAGCCTATGCGAGGAAAGCGAGGAAAGCAGCGTGGGGACAAAGTGGTCAGTTATCAGGCGCGCCTTGAGAAAAACGCATTTTCACATTGAAGATACATATTCATTTTTCTTGAATACTAGATTCCACATAAAGGAAAATTAGCTTTGGGGAATTTCTTCATTCTTCTTTCTCCTGCCGCCCAGCAAGACGAGGCTGAACGCTATTTTGCGACTGGGCTAGACCACTTCCGCCAGGTGAAAATGGCGGAGCCGAATGGTTTCGTCCGTTTGAGTTGGGTGCGAGCGGCCGCGTTTGCTCGCTTAAACCGCTCGGGGACGCCACTGGTGACCGACCCTCAGACAGGGAGCGGGATCTTAGCGGTAGGATCGTGGTTTCACCGTGACGGTTATAGCGTTGGCGGCGAAGAACGATTGCTGAAGCGTTATGGAGAGGTTGGAGCTGAGCAACTCGGGCTTGAGTTAGAGGGATTCTTCACCATCGTTATTCTTGACGCTTCCAGAAAAGAAATTGTCGTCATTACTGATCTCATAGGCAGCTGCCATACATTCGTACGGACGCTGTCGAATACGATCGCTATTTCCAGTTCTTCATTCATATTGGCCAGTCTCGATAGCATCACGGTGGATTCTATCGCGAGTCAAGAATTTCTTTACACTGGCAACATCTACGAAGACCGGACCTTGTATCGAGAAGTCCGAAAACTCGGCCCAGCGACAGTCTTTCGTTTTGCGGAAGGCGCATTACAGTCACAGCAACCCTACTGGCGGTTCTCGGATTTGATCGCCGAGTCGCTCGATGGCGACGCAGCAGTTGAAAAGCTCGGAGAAACGCTAAGCCAAGCCGCGCGCCGGATAGGACAGGCTTTTGCCTCCCCGGTTTGTGATCTGACGGGGGGCTTTGATTCACGAGCGCTGGTAGCGGCGTTCCAAACAGCGGGAGTCCGATTCGCCACGACTGTCTCTGGACCTGAAGAAAGTGCGGACGTACAGGTATCACGGCAATTGGCCAAGCTTTTAGGCGTGGCGCATTTACGCCACCAAGCGCCGGCGGTGATCTCTTTTGAGACTGCTCGTCGTGCATTCGCGCTGACAGATGGAGAATATGACCTGCTCGACTACAGTCGTATTGCCTACGTCCATCATAGCTTATCCCAAAAGTTTGATATTAGTTTGAATGGCTCATTTGGCGAAGTTGCACGAGGCTATTGGTGGGAACTCTTGTTTCCCCATGCTGGAGAACGGCGGCCCCTGAATGCTCGTCAGCTTGCCCAGCTCCGTTTTGCCGCCACAAAATGTGAGACTTCACTCTTCCCACCGGAACTGCAGTTGTCGCTCACTGATCACTTCACTGAGGTTATTGAGCGCACGAATAGCGGGTTGTCTCACTTTCCCAATTCATTCCAAATGGACCATGTCTACCTGACCATGAGGATGCAACGGTGGCAGGGAAGAATTGCAAGTAGTACGAACCAAATCTGGCCTTGTTTGTCGCCATTTTTATTTCGTTCGGTTATGGAGACCATGTTACAAACAACCGTGCGGCTGCGCCGGCGTAGCTTGCTGATTAGAAAAATGTTGTTGCGATTTCAACCGCGATTAGCAGAGTTTCCTTTGGAACATGGGTATCCGGCTGTCCCTGCTACTTGGAAAAATATCCATCGCTTTTGGCCTCTGCTCACATATTATGGGGAGAAGGTGGCGACAAAAGTGGCTGGTAAAATCGGGAAGCAAACGACACCTCGGTCCCCTTCTCCAACCTTCCAATTACGCTCGCACCTGTGGCAGGAGGAAGAGGTCCAGGACCTTCTTAATGCCGCGACTACGCGCTTGGATACTATGATAGACCGCACTGCTTTGGCAAAATTCTTACAGCAGTCTCAGCACCCCTCTTTTGCTTGGCATGAGCAGTGGGCGCGGATACTGACTATGGAGTATGCTTTGCGTATGGGTGAACGGTTACGAACAGGGCGGACGAGCACAGACCTGCGATTACCGTCATCGTCCGCAGCAACCCCCAATTTGGAGATGAGATCGTGAAACGAGGACGCTTTACCAAAATTTCCCTATCTCTCTGTTTTTGTCTCGTTTGTGGGTCTACGGCTTCCTTGTCAGTACATGCTCAAGAGTCGCCTCGGACCGAGCGGAATGGCGGAGGACAATTAATTAACCAAGATTATTTTACCGCTAAGCAGTTTCCAGAAGTACAAACCAGCCTCAACTATGTTGAAGGTTATCATCTTAACGAACGCGTGATGAAAGACTTTCGAGCGGGATATTACAGCACCGTGATTGGTGATCTCAAATATGCCTTGGATAAGTTTCCCAATCATCCCAAAGCGCTCATGTTGCTAAGTGCTACAAGTATGTTGGCGAAATCTCCGGGTTTAGCCGCCCCTTTCTATGAGAAAGCGCTACGCTTATATCCCCAGTACGCCTTAACAAATGCACAATATGGCAAATACCTTATGGATATCGGAAGGGCCAAAGAAGGAGCGGCTCGGTTGCAGCGAGCGCTGCAGATTGACCCTAATTCTCAGCAGGCTCGGAAATGGTTAGCAGAAGCACAGGCGAGAAGCGGTGGTAGTCGCCCTAGCCGGTAGCCAGTTGATCAATCTCATAGGGTAACAGAAAAGGAAAGCGCAAAGTGAGCGGAATCTGCGGGGGCGTTTTTACGGATCCTGAGGCGAGGGTCGCCACAGCAAGCCTGGCTCCAATGCTTGAGGCAATGGCGGAATCGGTGCAGGGTGAAAATCTCACTGTGAGTTTTGGACATGGAGGATTCGGAGCACAGGGGTTTCCTGGTCGCTTGACTGGAGTGGCCGAGGTTCGCATCCAAGAGTGCCCAGTCGTCTTAGCAATTCACGGGAATCTTTATAACGCTCATGAATTTTCCATAACGGAAAAGAATGGACATAACCCGGTAGCTGCCGGCATTTTGCAGTGGTATCTCAAATCCGGCATTGGGGTGTTCCAGCGGTTGCGCGGAGATTTCGTGATCGCCATTTGGGACGGACGTGACGATCACCTGTATCTCGCCGTTGATCGGTTCCGCATCCAGCCTCTTTTTTATTCATGTGATAGAAAAAAACTTGTTTTTGCATCCCGCTTGCGCGGACTTTTGGCGGGCCCATTAGCGCCGCAGGTTGCTATTGAACCAGAGTCGATCGTCGATGTCGCAATAAACTCCATCATCCCAACGCCAAAGACGATCTTCCGCGAGGTCCGAAAACTTCCCGCAGGGCACGTTCTTTCGCACCATGCCGGCGCAAGCACAATCTCGCCTTATTGGGATATTGATTTTCGTCATCCTGTTCAAGCTGGAGAATCCGCGCTGGCGCAGCACTTGAAGACGCACCTGAACGACGCCGTAGCGCTTTGTCTGGCTCAGGACGGGGCAATAGATCATGTCGGAACATTCTTAAGCGGGGGCATCGATAGTAGCACGGTGACAGGAATATTGACGCAACTCGGCCACAAACCGGTAAAAAGTTTTACCATTGGTTTTGCCGAACCACGGTTTAATGAATTGTCTTACGCACAAATTGTGGCGCAGGCCTTTGCTGCAGAACATTATACCTATGCAGTGACTCCGCAGGACACCTATGCGGCGATTCCGACATTGTTGGCCGCCTTCGACGAGCCCTTCGCTAATGCGTCGGCTATTCCCACCTATTTCTGTGCTAAATTGGCAAAAGAGACAGGAATCACTTCTATGTACGCGGGGGATGGTGGAGACGAGTTATTTGCGGGGAACGATCGCTACGCTTCACAACGAGTGTTCGAGTATTACCATATGATCCCGTCATGGCTCCGGGACCCAGTTCTCAGCCCTTTGATAACGCGTCTTGCCGAGTGGGCTCCATGGCGTGTCTTCCTCAAAGGGAAAAAATATATACAGCGAGCGATGACTCCATATCCGCAACGGATTTCTTCCTATGGGCTTCTATCGCTTATCCCAATGCCAGAACTGCTCACCGAAGATCTATTCGCACAGCTCCCTGAGCGTTATGACCCTGACGCCCCGGTCAGCGAATATTATTATCGTGCGTCCGCTCGCACGAATCTCGATCGTCACATGTATTTGGATTTAAAGCTAGCGATTTCAGACAATGATCTCTTCAAAGTCGTGCGTATGACAGAGGCGGCGGGAATCACCGTTCGTTTTCCTTTTCTCGATCATCGTCTCGCTGAGTTTGCGGCCTCGGTGCCCACGCATATCAGGATGCGTGGCACGCGGCTGCGGTCGTTTTTTAAAGATGCTTATGCTGATCTGTTGCCGGAGGAAACAAGAAAAAAACAAAAACACGGATTCGGCCTCCCTATTCCAATCTGGCTGCGTACAGACAAGAATCTGAACGAGCTGATGCACGACTTATTACTGAGCCCGCGCAGTGTGCAACGAGGCTATTTCCGCAAGGCGGCGCTCGAAGATCTTATTGCCCGCCACCGAGTTGATGAAACTTCTTTCTATGGAACTATACTGTGGAATTTCATGATCCTAGAGCTTTGGCATCGACGTTATATCGACGCTTTGGGAAACAACTAATTGTGACATGAATAAAGAAGAAACAAGTATGCCCTTATTCTTCTCCGGGATGAAAGAAGTCGTCAAGAGAATAATGGCGTGGATGCTGTTAACATCGAGAGCCTTGCTCCTTGGCAACTGGGTGGTGAATCGCTTTCAAGGATGCGTGAACACTGCGGGGGAAATAACTTTCCCGTTCATCCAAAAGCGTCAATCTCGCAACCTGCAGATCCTTACGTACCACCGTGTCAACGAAGAGAGCGACCCTTTTTTTCCTGCGCTTGCTCCAGCCGTTTTCGAGCAACACATGGAATATCTCGCTTCTCACTTTCATGTCCTGCCGCTGGTTGAAGCAGCGACACGACTGCAAACGGGCGATATCCCGGATAATGCAGTGGTAGTAACTTTTGATGACGGGTATCGAGACAATTATCAGTATGCTTTTCCCATTTTGCGGCAAAGGTCTATTCCCGCAACAATTTTTCTTTCAACCGCCGTCATTGGAGCGGAGACCGTCTTATGGCACGACCGGGTGTTCTCCGCATTCCGTGAAACGAATGCGGCCGTATTACAGGGATATGGGGGCAACTCTACTAGCTATCCACTCCAAACGTTAGCCGAGAAATTGGCGGCCCAGCAGGCAGTCTTACGCTTCTTACGCTTATTAGACGATGTCGAACGAGAGCAGTGGATTCAAGTCTTAACGACGGCTTTGGGAGTCAACGACAGACGAAAAGTCCCAGGATTGATGCTGAATTGGGAAGAAGTCCACATCATGAATCGCGCCGGCATCGACTTTGGTTCTCATACCATCTCGCATCCCATCTTGGCGAAACTTCCGGTAAAAAAGGTGCTTGAGGAAATTCGGGGGTCTCGCACTGAGATTGAACAACACTTAGGGAAGCCGGTATCCACGTTTGCGTACCCAAACGGTGGACTCACGGATTTTGACGAGTTCACGAAGCAAGCCGTGCGTGAAGCAGGATACCTCTGCGCGGTGACAACCCTATTTGGGACCAATACTGTTGGGAGCGACCTCTTTGAACTACGTCGTGGTGGACCATGGGAAGAACATTTACCAACGTTTGCAATGAAGTTGAATTGGTACAAATTCGCCTCTCTTTCCTATTAAGCGCGTTACTGTTGGATCGACCCTATGGTTGAAAATCTGATGCATCATAAGCAACAAGCTGCTTACGGCTACCTTTTGCATCAGTGCATGCGGCGGTGATGGATCAGCCCATAGAGTTCAACCTTCTTTGTCTTCGCCCATACAAGTCATCCAGACTCTGAGGCGGCTGTAGGAAAAAACATGCGTATCGTCGTTCGACCAGCGGATTTGGTAAAAGATCGCGAGGAGCTCATCGAGAGTCTGCGGCGTTATCTTACTCCACAGTCCAACGCCGCTCGTTTTGATTGGTTGTATCGAGATAATCCCTGGGGAGTGGCGCGTGCATGGCTCGCCTTTGATCTTGACACTGAGCAGATAATTGGAGTGGGCAGCGCTTTCCCTCGTCGATTTTATACGCCAGTGGGCCCCGCGACGGGCTTTGTCTTGGGAGATTTCTGTGTAAGCGACCGGTACCGGAGCCTGGGACCAGCGCTGCAGTTGCAGCGAGCATGTTTGGGCCTTGTGACAGAAGAGACAAATACTTTTTGCTATGATTTCCCCAGCACGCAAATGATGGCGGTGTACAAACGGTTGAGGATAGGGCCAATCGCGCAAATGGTGCGTTTAGCCAAACCGTTACGCATAGACCGTAAGGTGCGTGCGGTAGTCAATGCTCCTGTGCTGACGCAAGCTGTTAGTACGGTAGGCAATTGGATGCTTGCCCTCCAAGAGTATTCGCTGACACAACGTCGTCCCCGTTTTCTGCAAATCACCATGCATCAGGGCGCGTGTGGAGAAGAATTCTCGCAATTAGCCGAGGCAACTGGTTGCCATTTTGGCGTTTGTCTCCAACGCTCAGCTGCGTACATCAATTGGCGGTATATTAGCAATCCGCTTGGACGTTACGAGATTGTGACTGCCCGTGCGGAGAATGCCCTTTTGGCCTATGCAGTCTTCACGCTTAATGGAGAAGAAGGAACGTTAGTTGACCTTTTTTTTGGTAAAGACCTCACGGTCGTGCAGTTCTTGCTTGACGAGGTCATAGCAATTCTCCGCACTCGTGGTGCGGCCACAGTACAAACTGCGGCAATAGCGCCCCATGTTTGGGTCGGACTTTTACAGCAAAAAGGATTTAGGTTACGCGAATCGCGACCGATAGTAATATATGCTCCTCCAGAATCTGCTCTACCATTGTCAGAGGCTGCAGATGGCGGGTGGTTGCTTTTACATGGAGATCGCGACAGCTAGCTAATGGGAGAGAAACATGCAAGATCATTCAGTATGTGAGCAGTTGAAAGAATTTATCGTGACCCGGTTTCCCTCAGCGCGGAATCGTAGTCTCCAGCCCACAGATAAACTTCTAGAAAATGGCATTCTTGACTCCCTCGGCGTCCTTGATTTGGTGACGTACATCGAAGAGACGTTCCACATTGGCGTCTCCGACGAAGACCTCGTGCCTGAAAATTTTTACACGCTTGAGCGGATCGACGCCTTTGTTTGTGAGAGAAGGAGAGCCCTATAGGGCAGTGGACCCATGGCGTTGGCAGTGCGAACGGTCAATCTGGAGACTGAACATGAGCAATTTCTTACGCTGCTCCAAGATAACCTCCCTGACCTTCCGCATCGCCAGCGATTTCATTGGCTCTACCAACAGAATCCCGCTGGCGCTGCATTGACGTGGGGAGTCTATGAGCAGGGCTCCGAAAATTTTGTTGGGGTAACTTCCTTATTCCCTCGCATCATGTGGATCAACGGAAGCATGCAACGCTGCGGACAGGTAGGTGACTTCGCTATCAATGTGACTCATCGTAGTCTTGGCCCCGCGTTACTCCTCCAACGGACAACGTTTACTCCGGTTGATCAAGAGCAACTCACACTCTGTTATGATTGCCCTCCTCATGAACGCGGGTTGTCTACTTTTCGCCGCCTCAAGATGTCGGCTAACTGCCAAATGCATCGTTACGCGAGGCTTCTCCGGATGAATCGTCTGATCGAAAAGCGACTAGGCTCTGGAGTGGCGAGTGCCGCCGTGTCTCTTGTGGGAAACGTTGTTCTCAACATTTGGACGCGCCGTTGGCAGACAACAGCGGGACTTGAAATTCTTCACCATGAAGGCGCTTTTGGTGATGAGTTTTCTGTTCTCGATGAGCAACGAAAAAATGAGGGTATTCACAGCCGACGGGCAGCCGCCGATTTGAATTGGCGCTATCGAGAAGATCCTCTCCATACGTATCAGGTGCTAACTGCGCGTCGCGCCGGAGAATTGCTGGGCTTCGTCGTACTATCGCTGACGCCGCCCGATGCACAGCTTGTTGATCTTTGTGTTGTGGGATCTGGAGACACTGCGCTCGCGTTGCTCGACGCGGCGGCTGAGGTTGCACGCACGGCAGGAGCAGAAATCCTGCAAGCCCTGATTGCCCAGAGACCCACAGACGCAGCTTTATTACAAACTGCCCAGTTCCGCTGCCGAGAAGGAGCCGTTCAAGTTGTCGCCTATTGTCCGGCGCATTCGGCTGTTCGCGCAATATGCGATGACCGACAACAGTGGGCGTTTCATTACGCTGATATTGCCGCCTAGAGCGGATCACAAATGGAGTAGATGGAGAAACGTGAGTTCCCAGCACCCTCTAGGGCGCTGCATTTCAAAAACGATAAGTCAGAAGAGCGGAGGTTGAATGGATTTCCTCATTCACCATATGTTGCGAACTAGTGTAGAGCGCTTCCCGAATAAAGAAGCTCTCGTCCATGGCAGCCAACGTCTAACGTATCAAGAAGTTGCTCAGCAAGTGAAAGGTCTCGCCTATGGGCTGCGCGAGGCTGGAGTCCAGCGGAGCGATCGAGTGGGAATCTATTTGGACCCCTCAATTCCACAGGTTGTGTCAATTTTTGGCGTATCACAAGCTGATGGCGTCTTCGTGCCAATTAATAGCTTGTTATTCCCTGAGCAGGTGAAACACATCGCTAGGGACTGTGGGATGAAAGGCTTGATTACCACTGCCGCCAAACTGTCGACGCTCGTTGACGTACTGCCGGAGATTCCGACACTAGAGTTTCTTGTCATTATTGGAGAAGAAGAGGTCCAGCCGGTCGCGCTTCGGACCTATAGTTTTGCGCAGTTCGTCCAATCGACACCGACAACTCGATGGCGTGAGTCCTGCATCAGTAAAGACTTGGCCGCTATTCTTTATACGTCCGGGTCCACCGGGAAACCCAAAGGCGTCATGCTCAGTCACGCGAACGTGATGGCGGGAAGCACCATTGTGTCCACGTACCTGAACATTACTCATGAAGAACGCATCTTAGTGATCTTGCCGTTTAGTTTTGATGCTGGACTCAATCAACTCATGACCGGGTTTCAGCGGAGGGGCACGGTCATTTTGATGACATTTGTGTTCGCACGCGAGATCGTTTCTACTTTATTGAAAGAGCGCGCAACTGGTTTAGCTGGCGTTCCGACCCTCTGGAGCTTGCTCGCGCAGCCGAATTCGACCTTACAAAAACAAGAACTTCCGCATCTGCGGTATATCACCAACACCGGGGGAGCGATGCCGCAAAACGTGCTCGCTGTCCTGCGCAAAGCGTTGCCGACAACGCAAGTTTTTCTCATGTATGGGTTGACGGAAGCATTTCGCTCAACGTATTTACCCCCCGAAGAACTCGACCGTCGTCCCACCTCAATGGGAAAGGCGATCCCTGATACTGAAATTCTTGTCATCAATGAACACGGGCAACCCTGTCGCCCTGGCGAGCCGGGCGAGTTAGTCCATCGTGGACCTACCGTATCTATGGGGTACTGGGGCCAACCTGAACTAACCGACCGCGTGTTGCGCCCTCATCCATACCTTCCCCCAGAGTTAGGGAGTGAGGAAAAGGTATGTTACTCTGGCGATCTTGTAAAAATGGATGAGGACGGGTTCCTGTATTTCATCGGCCGTCGAGACACCATGATCAAATCCTCCGGCTTTCGTATTAGCCCGACCGAGGTGGAAGAAGTATTATTCCAAAGTGGGAAAATCCGTGAAGCTGCAGTCATCGGTGTTCCCGATGATATTCTTGGACAAACAATCAAGGCCTTTGTTGTCCCGCGAGAAGGAACGTCATTTTCGCAGGAAGATCTCCTTGTCTTTTGCGGAGAGCGCATGCCACGGCACATGATTCCGAAAGACATCGAGATATTGGATGGCTTACCCAAGACGAGTAGCGGCAAGGTCGATTATCCCTCGTTGCGGCGTCGAGAAGGACTCATGTAATGGATTTGGTTGCTGCCCTACTCTCTCGCTTTTTCCCTGAGTCCGACAGATAACTCGTGGTCGGGGGAATTCCCATATCCGCCATTATCGGCCGTTATGGAACCCCTCTTTTTCTCTACGATCGCAATATTCTCGATCGGAAGTGGGACCTCCTTCGTCACGCCCTCCCTGAACAGTTCAGTATTTGTTATTCAGTCAAGGCGAACCCCAACCCAGCATTTCTGAAACATTTTCTTGCTAAGGGATGCGGATTGGAGATTGCCTCCGGAGGAGAATTCTATCTAGCGCTACGAGCAGGGTGTCCGCCGGCAAAGATACTTTTTGCTGGTCCTGGCAAAACCGATGAAGAACTAGAGCTTGTCTTAAGCCACGCCATTGGAGAGATCCATGTTGAGTCCCTGCGCGAAGCCGAACGCATCAGCGCACTGAGTCAGCGCTTAGGACGCCAAGCTCGTATTGCCGTACGGGTAAACCCTGGAGAGGAAGCACAAGGGGGAGCGATGCGTATGGGTGGGAAGGCTGCTCCCTTTGGGATCGATGAGGAAGTCTTGAACGAGGTTGTTTATCGGATCCTCAATGACTCGTGGCTAGAATTCCGCGGCTTACACCTTTTTACTGGAACGCAAATTTTGGATGCAGCCGTTCTCCTCACACAGTATCGCAAAGGAATAGCGATTGCCCGACAAGTTGCACAGCAGTGGCGGCGACCATTACGCACCCTCGATTTCGGCGGCGGTCTTGCCATCCCGTATTTTGCCAATGAAGTAGAGCTCAATATGGACCAGCTGCGCGAAGGACTCGTCGAGCTCATGGCGGAAGTAACTCGCGATCCTCACTTTGCGGGGACACAATTCATTGTAGAACCGGGACGTTATCTTATAGGAGAAGCCGGACTCTATATTGTTCGAGTCATTGATATCAAGGTCTCGCGCGGGAAAAAATTTCTCGTTGTTGATGGCGGGATGAATCATCACCTTGCTGCTTCCGGAAACCTGGGACAAGTCATCAAGCGCAACTTTCCTGTTGCACTCCTCAATAGATTAACCACAGAAGAGCAAGAGACAGTCGATGTAGTGGGCCCGCTCTGCACTCCTCTCGACGTGCTCGCACGGAATGTCCAACTGCCGCCAGCAGCCATTGGAGATTATATTGGAGTATTCCAGTCTGGAGCCTATGCCCGAGCCGCCAGTCCTCTCGGATTTCTCAGCCATACGACTCCGCCCGAAATCTTAGTCTCTGATGGTGAGATGCGTCTCATCCGGCGACGCGGCGTCTTCGAAGATCTTGTGTGTGACTTGCCTTCTTAGTGCGTTGTTTATAGTCAGGACGGGAAACTCTAACTCTAGCGCAAGAAATTTCTCTTCGTCCTTTTTCTGGAAGCGTATTTGTGTCTGTCTCACCCCCCCTCATCTCGGTCATCGTGCCCACTTATAATTGCGGCAAATTCCTCGTCGAAGGAATCCGCAGTATTCTCGATCAGGATTACCCTCAGAAAGAAATCCTTGTTGTTGACGATGGTTCGACCGATGATACGCAGGCCGTTCTTCAGCAATTTGGAGATGCTATCAAGGTCTTTCGTCAAGAAAATGCCGGCGCCGCAGTCGCTCGCAATACCGGGCTTCAGCATGCCAAGGGAGAGTACATTGCCTTTCTCGACGCCGATGACCTCTGGTTGCCGGGGAAATTAACCGCACAAGTCTCTTATTTAGAAACCCATCCACAGGTAGGTATGGTGTACGCGAATTGGCTTGTATGGGTTGACGATAGCAAAGGCGTGTATGCTCCTGTCTCTTCTCTCTCCTCAACTCAAGACAGTTGTCTCATCGACCAAGCGCAGTCAGGCTGGGTGTATACTCGGCTGCTTTTTGATTCCATTATCCATACGATCACAGTACTTGTCCGGAAGGCGGTGGTTCAGCAGGTTGGGATCTTCGACGCATTTTTACGGAACGGCCAAGACTATGATTATTGGATTCGGGCGTCTCGCATCACTGAAATTCACAAACTAGCCACTCCCTATGCTGTGTACCGTCTCCACGGCGAAAACAATACGACAAAACCAAAAACTGTGAACTACGAGTACGAAGTAGTGAAACGGGCAGTCGACCGTTGGGGCCTCAGCGGGCCAGACGGAAGCGCTGCAGATCTGCAATTGCTTCGGCAGCGCATGGCAAAGCTGTGTTTCGATTTTGGCTATCTCCATTACTGGAAAGGCAATAAGACGATTGCCCATCAGTCCTTCAAAGAGGGGCTTCGGCATTGGCCATTCGCAGCGAAAGGCTGGATTTACGCCGGGCTGAGCTTCATAAAAACCTTGCAGAAAGAATAAGGATTTCTGCTAAAAACCGTAGACATGCTGCATGTGGCGCGCCATAAGCCGCGTGAGTATGGCGCGACAATAATCTCTGCCCGTAAAGAGAAAGTGCTCGAATACTTTGTGGTCTGATGAAAGCCCAGCGTATCGACTGGCCCTGGACCTCTTCCCTATGATAGTTTTAATAGAAACCGGGGCAGATTCAATTCGCTAGGGATGGTCGGCTCATAGCCTATTGCAAGGGGGCTATAAATGGACAAGGGCTCTCCCGCATGAGGGACCCCGCCTATCAAAGCCAATGCCGTGAAATACGAGTGAGTCAGCCTGGAAGAGAGAAGTACACCTGCTAAGTAGCAGGTGCAGTGAGCCTTTTTATTGTTCGTTTTGTCGGATCGTCTCCATGGAACATCGCTTAGCGAGGCCAGTTTTTTGGCTTGTTTGGTCACGGGGAGTACTCCAGGCCATCTCTTTCATTTCTACCTTGTTCGTCACACGACTCCTCAGTCCTCAAGAGTTCGGCTTGATGGCGTTAGCAAGTTTCTGGGTCGGTACTGTAGCATTGCTCAGCGAAATGGGGCTTGGGGATACGATTGTGCAGTTTCGCGACCTTGAGAAAGGTGAATTAAACGCCTGTTTCTGGCTTGCTTTGGGCGTGGCGATTACAGGGTATGTAAGCCTCTACATTATGGCGCCGCTGATTGCGGGGTGGCTTACCGTTCCAGCACTAACAAAGATACTACGAGTTGCAGGATTATCTTTACCTTTTACCGCTATTGCAACTGTACCTGATAGTCTCTTGAGAAAGGGACTACGACTTGACAAGGTTTCACAAGCGGAAATTCTTTCAGCGCTTGCTGTGATTCCCGTGGTGTTAGGAATGGCTTGGGCAGGAGCAGGCGTATGGGCCCTGATCGCCGGTGTCTTGCTGAAGCCTCTCATCCAGGGGTTCGCTACTTTTTGGTTCGTGCAGTGGTGGCCGGGGTTACGAATCGGCAGCGGACGCCTGAAGACCCTACTCAGCTTCGGCCTGACGACGTTAGGGGCGCGAATTTGCTGGTCACTGTATCAACAAACTGACACGCTTGTCTTAGGAAAAATTGCAGGCGAAGTTGCAGTAGGCTCCTATTCTGTAGGAAAAGAACTTGCCACGTTGCCGTTAAGTAAAGTAGCCGTGGTGCTTAACCAGCTCGCGTTTCCCGTCATGGCCGAGGCGCAAAAGGATCGCACCGCCTTGCGTAATTCTTTATTGCGGAGTGTACGATTACTGACCTGGGCAACGTTTCCGCTCTGCACCGGTTTACTGCTAGTGGCTCCAGATTTCGTGGAGGTTCTCCTTACCGCCAAATGGCAATCCACCACACCCGTGATACAAATACTATGCATATACGCCCTCTTCCGGTCTTTTGATATTCTTCTTCCTCCCCTCCTCATCTCCCGCTATAGAACCCAGTTGCTGCTAACCTTCAATCTCATCACCTTAGGGGTTATGCCTTTGGCGTTTTGGGCTGGAGCAGTATGGTCGAGCTCCTTAGGCACTGCCGCCGCATGGGTCATTGTGTATCCGCTTGTCAGGATAAAACTCGTACATGAGGCTCTGCACGAGGCTGGCATATCCTGGAGGTTATTTTGGAGCCAACTCCGCCCTCCTACAACAGCTACTCTGATAATGGCGGGAGCTGTCCTGCTGTTGCGCTGGCGCCTGCTCTCGTATGGAGATGGCTTTGCGTCTACTCGCCTGATCTTATCAGTCCTCACCGGAGCAAGTGTTTACGCCACCGTGTTCTTCATGATTGGCGGTTCTACCCGAAAGGAGTTCCAGCAAGTCGCTGAATGGATGCTTCGCCCCAGCTATGTCAGAAGCGCATAGCTCCGCGCCGGTGGGCCCAAGCCCACTGTTGACATCCCTGGGTGTCGCCAATTTTCTAGACAAATCGTCAATGTTCTTGTAGGTTGCGCGCATGACTATGAACATTGATATTCCTTCTCTTCTTGCCAGCGCCGACCGGCGGACTCTCGCAGCGGTAGTGACCCATCTCAGTGGAGACCCGAGAGCAGTCCCGGACCTCCGCGACCGAGCGCAAATCGAGGAACTGGCGGCGCGGTTGCTGCCGTCGTATCTCGCCAGTGAGAAGACGGCTGGCCCGCCTAGCGAAGAAGTTCTTCAGGCCGCGATGAATCTGGCTGCAGGCGAGAAGGTCCCGGCCGAATATGGTCCAATGGTGCGTGAGCAGATGGGGATCGGCCCTGCCGTTGCGCCCCAGCCGCTCAATCCCCCTGTGGACTTTCACGTTGTCATCATCGGCGCGGGCGTTTCGGGCGTCCTTGCCGGACTCAAGCTCGACCAAATGGGCCTGCCCTCGTTCACGATTCTTGAAAAGAACCCCGAGCCTGGAGGCACCTGGTGGCAAAACAGTTACCCAGGATGTCGAGTCGATACACCAAGTCTTCTATACTCGTATTCGTTTGCCCCAGACCGTGGGTGGCCCGAACATTTTAGCCATCAGCCCGATCTCTTAAACTATGTAAAAGATATTGTCGCGACGCACAACTTCAGCGACCGCTTGCAGTGTAACACTTCCGTTGAAGTGATGACCTGGAACGACGAGAACGCAACCTGGGAGCTTGACATACGACGCAGCGACGGTTCAGCTAGCCACATTCGTGCAAATTTCGTCATCGGGGCTACCGGTCTGCTCCGCATTTCCAAGCTACCCGAGATCGATGGCGTGAACGACTTTGCTGGTCCATCGTTTCATTCGACGCACTGGAATCATGATGTGAACTTGGTTGGGAAGCGAGTCGCGGTGATCGGCACAGGCGCGAGTGCAAACCAGATCGTCCCGGCTATTGCGCCGATTACGTCCGAAGTCCTCATCTATCAACGCACGCCGCACTGGATGCTTTCTCACCCTCAATATGGCAAAGCGCTCTCCGGCCTGGAACGAATGCTCATTGATAAGATTCCTACGTACCTCTCGTGGTTCCGTTTCCGGCAGTTCTGGCAAATTGGCGACCCGATTTTGCCTACGCTTCGTGTTGACCCTAGCTGGCCGTATCCAGAACGATCAGTCAATGCGGCGAATGATAAACTCCGGTCTCAACTCACCGAATACGTCAAAATGCAACTGGGGAATCGACCAGAACTGATCGAGAAGGTGCTCCCTTCGTATCCTCCTTACGGCAAACGGATGCTGCTCGACAACGGCTGGTATCAGGCCCTGCTCCGTGATGATGTACGACTGATCTCAGAGCCTATCCAACGCATCACTGCCGATGGCGTTACCACGAGCGCCGGACACGAGAAAGTTGACGTGATCGTCTTTGCTACTGGTTTCGACACTGGTCGGGTCCTCTGGCCGATTCAGGTAACGGGGCGCGGCGGCGTCAACGTCCGCGAGCAGTTGGACGAACGGCTTGAGGCGTATCAAGGCGTGGCGATCGAGCATTGTCCGAACCTCTTTATTACGCCTGGTCCAAACGGCACGCCTGGCCATGGCGGGAGTGGGATCTTCTTTGCCGAATGCCAGGTTGGCTACATCATTGAGTGTCTGCGTGCGATGTTCGACCACAAGTGGAAGCGTATGGAGGTCAGAGGAGAGGCGGTTCGGGAGTTTATTGATGAAGTCTCGGCTGAGCTTGAGCACTATGTGTGGAGCTTGCCTGGAATCAGTAATTGGTTCCGGGGCTCTCGCAATCGGGTCACTACCCTTATTCCGAAGCGCCTCGTTGACCTCTGGCAAGAGAGCAAAACGCCTAAACTCAACGACTACATCGGAGGGTAACGGCGATAACTCGTTAATGGAGGTAAGCCCCTAGTTCGACTAGGGCGACGTGAAGAGCTTTGAGCGAGACGGGAGTACAGTCCTCCCTGGATGGCTTGCTGGCATATCCGCAGGAGGACTGGATGATGGAAACGTGGAAGAGCTTGGCGCATTCGCGCTGGGAGTGCAAGTATCACGTGGTGTTTATCCCCAAGTATCGGCGCAAATCGGTTTATGGCGAGATCCGCGCGAGCCTGGGCGGGATCTTTCATGAGCTGGCCCGGCAGAAAGAGTGTCGGATCGTGGAGGGCCATTTGTTGGTGGACCATGTCCATCTGTGTATTGAGATCCCGCCCAAGCATGCGGTGGCCTCGATCATTGGCTTCTTGAAGGGCAAGAGTGCCGTGGCGATTGCGCGGCAGTTTGGCGGGAAGCTGCAGAACTTTACCGGGGCGCATTTCTAGGCCCGTGGGTATGCGGTATCGACCGTGGGGTACGAACTAGAGGAAGTAAAGCGGTACATTCGGGAACAAGAGGCAGAAGATCAGGCCGAGAGATTTTAACCGCCACTAGCCGTCTTTGAGACGGCCCAACCCAGCAAGCCACCCGCTTCGCGGGGGGTACGCTGACTCGATAATATCGGGCTGCAATAAGGGCGGGCTAAGCTTCGGGAGGGGGAGACGAGGAATGCTGGTGTGAGGAGGAAACAACATGGTCAAGTACATTATTTGTGCAGCACGCAAAGCTGGAATGACGCACGAAGAGTTTAGCGCCTATTGGCGAAATCACCATGGCTCGGTGGTGAAAAGCGTACCGGAATTCACGCGCTATGTTAGGAAATATGTACAATGTCATCTTGTTGGCAACACCGTGCCGCTGGGCGCGGCAGGAGCCTACGATGGAGTAGCGGAATTGTGGTTCGACAGCGTCGAAGAACTTGAAACAGCCTTCCGCGAGCCCCGATACCTGGAAATTATTCGTCCCGATGAACTTAAATTCGCTGATCTGGACAAAAGTATTTCCTTCATTACCGAAGAGGTTCCTGTCATTTAACAAAACAAAGATGTGACAGCAACGAGGGAATTTGTACACGAAGAGACACAAACGGTCGCCACGAGGGGAGGCGTCAGATGCAAGGACTTGAAGGCGTAAAGGTACTGGAACTTGGACACATGGTGTCAGCAGCTTACGCAACAAAGCTGATGGCGGATCTTGGCGCCGAGGTCATTAAAGTAGAAGAGATTGATGGTGATCGCGCCCGCCAGCGTGGACCTTTCCCGGGCGGAGTTGTCGACCAAGAAAAGAGCGGGCTCTTTCTGGCTCTGAACACCAACAAGTATGGAATGGCGCTTGATCTCTCCAAGGACAAGGATGCGCTAGCGGGCCTTATATCCTGGGCTGATCTGTTGGTCCACAACTATCCTCCCGCACAGATGGTGGAGTTCGGCATCGACTATCAGACCTTTCGTGCGATGAATCCCCATTTGGTCATGTGTTCACTCACTCCCTTTGGTTTGACTGGTCCGCACAAGGATTATCGCGCTTACGAACTCACCATCGCTCATGGAGGCGGGTGGGCGTGGTTGAGTCCAGGAGGATCTGATCGACCTGACCTCCCGCCATTGA
>CAZUFQ010000016.1:0-19244 GCA_964618735.1 uncultured Enterobacteriaceae bacterium | reverse complement strand
TACTGTGCGACGCTTGTTGCTGCCGTGGTGGAACGCCTACAAATTTTTCGTCACTTACGCATCTGTGGACGCCTGGAAGCCGGCCCTCACTCCGGCGGGAGCCTCGCCGAACATTCTTGATCGCTGGATTCTCTCACGTCAACAGACCCTTATCCGCCGGGCGACCGAAGAAATGGATGCCTATCGGCTTTATAATGTTGTTCCTGCCCTCGTCGACTTTCTCGATGAATTGACGAACTGGTACGTGCGTCTCAATCGCCGTCGGTTCTGGAGCGAAACTGACAACGATGACAAGCGGTTTGCGTATCGCGCCTTGTTCGATGTGTTGATGGGATTCTCCAAACTTATGGCGCCGTTTACGCCTTTCTTGGCGGACGCGATTTATCGCAATCTGCGCACGCTGCAGGAGGAGAAAACTGAAGACAGCGTGCATTTGGAATCCTTTCCGCCTTACAATGCGCAGCTTGTTGATCTGCAATTGGAAGATGCGGTTGCGCGGATGCAGCGGGTCATTTTGTTAGGGCGCAGTCTGCGCAACGAACGGAAAGTCAAAGTGCGAATGCCGCTGCGTTCATTGACGGTGCTGCATCGACAGCAAGCTATCCTCGATGAAATTGCTCCGCTCGAAGGATACGTTCGCGACGAGTTGAACGTCAAAGAGGTGCGCTATAGCACGGCGGAAGACGAAAAAGTAGTGTTGAGCGCAAAGCCAAACGCCAAATTGCTTGGTCCGCGTTTCGGCAAGAAATTTGGAGCCATCAGTAAACAGATTGTTAGTCTCACCCCAGAACAAATGTTAATGCTTGAAGCCGGGGATACGCTAACGCTCGACGGAGAAGTGTTTCGAGCCGAAGAAGTGCAGATTCTGCGACAGGCGCGTGATGGCGCTCCAGATGTACGTTCTGACCGTTTTATTTCGATTGAGTTCCCCTGCACGTTGGATGAAGAACTGATCGCCGAAGGGTTAGCGCGCGAAGTTGTCCACGCCATTCAGCAAATGCGTAAGGAAGCTGGATATCGTGTAGAAGATCGCATCGCTGTAACATATGAAGCCGACGGACGTCTCGGTGCTGTAATTGATCGTCATACTCGATATATTCAAGAAGAGACGCTGGCCCGTTCGGTGCAATGTCTTCAACCCATAGGCGACCGTGTTGAGACGGTCGATATTGATGGAGCCTCGATCACGTTAGGGGTGCAACGAGAAGCGTCATGAGACGGCGCGACTTTCTCTAAATTTTATGGAGCGAAAAACAGTCTTTGTTTGTTCAATTGTTGGAGCCATTGTCGTTCTTGATCAAGCAACGAAATGGTTGATTGCGCGCACGCTGGCTTTGCATGAGTCGATTACGGTGATCGACTCCTATTTTCATATTACCCATGAGCGCAATACTGGAGCGGCGTTTAGTCTGCTCGCGCAAGCGCCAGCCTCGTTCCGTCAGCCCTTTTTTTTACTTACGACTATAGTGGCGATGGCGGCGCTGCTTGTGTTCCTTAGAAAAGTCGAGGATTCCGATCGCATGACTCTCGCCTCGGTTGCTAGCATTCTCGGCGGCGCTCTCGGGAATTTCATTGATCGCGTGTGGCATGGGGAAGTGATTGACTTTCTGCTTGTTCATTGGCACGCGTATTACTGGCCTGCCTTTAACGTGGCCGATTCATGCATCACCGTCGGTGTGATAAGTTTGCTTATCACTTCTTTTCGGGAGAACAAGAAGGCCGTTTATGGTGATTCGCCCACGGGATAAATTTGTGTTGATTAGAGAAATGTAACTGGTTATGATATCGATCAGTTTAGTTGTCTTTGGTGACTTTTAGTTGGAGGTGCAGAATGACGCAGCAATCTATGAGACGCATAGGCATGGTCACACTGGCTTTTGTCGTCGTTGTGAGCGGGTGCTCGCAACCCTTGAGCACGCGAGAGAAAGGAACCCTGATGGGAGGCGGGTTAGGGGCCGCGACCGGCGCCATTATTGGCGCGGCAGTCGGCGCTCCTGGTGCTGGTGCGGCTATTGGCGGCGCGCTGGGCGCCGGGACGGGCGCTTTGGTTGGCGATAAGATGCAAAGTCAAGAAACGCAGCAAACGGACCAACAACAGCAGATCGATCAAAATAATCGGGAACTCCAACGCCAGCGTGACGAACTCGAACGCATGAAACAAAGGCAAAGGAACAGATCAAACGACGATGAATACTAATCGTATAGTGAAATGTGATGAAGAGTTAAAGGAGCCGACATCGTGAAAAAAAGCATATTGGTGCGAGGGGGAACTCTTCTCGTCATAGCAGCATTGTTCGCGAGTTGCTCGCAACCTTTAAGCACCCGGGAAAAGGGCGCGTTAGCTGGCGGCGGGATTGGCGCCGCGACGGGAGCCATTATTGGAGCCGCCGTCGGCAACCCTGGCGCTGGCGCGGCCATCGGGGGCGCGCTGGGCGCGGGCGCTGGGGCGCTTGTCGGTGATCAGTTACAGAAGCGCGATACTGAGCTGAGCGAAAATCAAAAGCAAATAGAGCAACAAAAACAAGATCTCGCTCGCAATCAGCAGTTGATCGAGGAACTCAAGAAGCAGAACCTCGAAGCCCGAGAAACTGAACGTGGCGTTGTGGTGAACCTGCCCGATGTGCTCTTTGAATTTGGCAGAGCAGATTTGACTGGGGACGCGCGCACAAAGATTCGCAGTATTAGCGATGTCCTCAACAATTCAGCTCAAGGCCGTCGTGTTTCTGTCGAAGGGCATACTGATTCGATCGGCAGTGAGGAAGTAAACCAACGGCTTTCCGAGAGGCGAGCCGGAAACGTCGCCTCTTCTCTAGAGAGTGAAGGGGTAAGCACTGGGAGAGTGACGACAAAAGGATTTGGTAAGCGCTATCCGGTGGCGCCGAATAAGAATTCTGATGGAACAGATAATCCCGCTGGGCGCGCAAAAAATCGCCGCGTTGAGGTGGTTATTGAGAATAAATAGCACCGAGCGCCAATAGCCGCCAAACAAGAAAAAAGGCGAACTCACAGTTCGCCTTTTTTTATGGCTAAATGCGATGTGTTTCAGTCTCCTTCCTGTGAGCTAGGAAGGTCTTCTTCTTTGGGGACAGCAGGGGGGATGGTGGTTGTGTTTTCGCTTTTCTTCTCTGACTTTTCTGCTGATTTCTCCCAGAAGTCCGCCGTCCCTTTATTCAAGCGATCAAATACATAGTCGCGCAGGGCAAAAACGGTCTTCCCGCCTTCCGCCATTGCAAAAGTCTTTTTGGTTGCGCCTTCGGTTTTCTGTCCTGCTCGTATAGCTGCGAGCTTTGCATTTTTATCATCATACACAGCGATGGCAACTTCAGACGCCGCCAGGTTATAGGGAGTGAGATCCGTCGGGTTATCGGCTGCAACTTCGTAGCCACGTAAATCCGATATTGTAGAGAGGAGCTGAGTTACGGTTGCTTCTTTGAAGACGCTTTCTCCAGATTTATCCATAGACCATTTCTTGTCGGCGCCGCGAGTGAGCGTGAAATTCTGCCCATCTTGTCGCTTTACTTCAATCTTCACAGCCTGGTCTTGGGGGAACTTGGCGATAGTTTTATCGCGGAAATCGTCGGGTGATTTATCAACATCATGCAGCACGGAGTCGCTCACCAGGAAAAGTGTAGTGTTCTCTCCTCGCTTGAGGTAGCGCAACTTGCCGCCTTTGTCTTGGGATTTTTCTCCACCAACCAGAAGTGTTTGTGACGCGTCAGCGCCAGATGTAAGCGCTACCGTCAATCGTGGAGTCGTCAATCCATATTCTTGCAAGTCTGACGCCGGCTGTTCAACAAAATCCTGCGCTCTTAACCCTTGCAGCGCGGACAGGAAGGTTTGCACTTGAGCGTCATCCGCCTTGCCGGTAGTCGGCTTTTCCAGCGACCAGCCCGAGTCTGTTTTGGTGAGGAGGACTTCTTTTTCCTTTCCTTGGATCACGATCTTTTTTACTTCTTCCGGCTTGAAAGCGAGCACGGTTTTATCTCGGAGGTCCTTCACTTCTTTGGTCATACCTAAGCGAAAGGCTTGAGGCGTGAGGAGTAACTTGGTTTCCCCTTCCTTTTGTAGATACACGGAGTACCCGACCGGCGTGTCTTTGCCAATTGAGACTTGGGGAAGCGTCTTTCCGTTTTTTAGGGTGACCTGTACTTTGACAACAGGGGCGCCAAGTCCATAGAGTGCAGGGTCTTGGACTGGTTCGTCCAAAATACGGCTAATTTCGGCGTCGGCAATAGCATTAATGAGATTGGTGACTGTTGTTTCGTCGGCTTCAGTGTTAAGAGGTTGAGTGAGGCGCCACTTGCCGGACTCGTCCTTCTTGAGATGGAGGCTGCGGTCCGGATAGGCCAGGTTGATTTCAATAACGTCTGATTTGTCGAAGGTGAAGAGTTTTTTCTTGGCTGCTTCTTCTTGCTCATGGGGTAGTTCTACGAAATAAACATAGGCTCCCAACGCGGCGAGCAAAACAACCATGACCAGAGCTTTGAATAGACTCATAGCGATCGATGATAAAAAGTTGAAAAGTTAGAAGACGGTGCTGCTGTCAATATGGCAAAGTGCGGCAAAACACTAACGCCTCCACCACCACACGGCCAAGCCGGCAATTAACAAAAATTCGGGTAAGAGGAGCACCGAAAGATAAAAAATCACCGTGCCTTGCTGTGCGGTGAACTGGACGCGCGAAGCGCGCATCGTGCGCGCGCGCACAGAAATCAAGCCTTCTTCGCCGACCAACCAATTGGCCGCGTTCAAGAGAAAGTCGCGATTAAAATACTGACCGATAAACTGATTGTTAGCGAACATAGCATTGCCGAAAACCACGATCCGCGCTGCGCCATCATGATCTAGCCCCATCTCCTTCAGATTGGCGGTGACAGCGACCGCGAGAGAGATCGGTCCTCGCCGATCTTGCTCATCCAAGCGAGCCGTCTGCTTCTGAAAGACGCTTTCCAGATCTGTTTCCGCCCAGGAGTTTGGCCCCGTTTTCGCCAGACTGACAGGGGCGAGCCCCTTTTTCCCATCCGTTTGTGGTTCGATCGAACGAGAAATACTGTAGGTTGTGAGGGCGGACGAGCCCCGACGGCTCAGTTCGGCAGTAACCGGGTGGGCGCCGTAGGTCGTTACAAAGGGCGTCAATGTAAAAGTGCGACCTTTTAACAGTTGAATTTGTTCATCGACGATTACATCGTTGCCTACCTGCACTCCCCAGTCTTTCAAATAGGTTGCTAATTCTGGCGTGGCCCGAGGATTGAGCAGGAAAAGGGCATGACCGCCTTTGTCCTTTTTCAGATACGCGTCGATTGCTTGAATCTCGTGAGGCAAGAGGGAACGTTCCGCGCCTCCAACGATCAGCAACGCCACGTCGTCTGGAAGCGCAGCGCCTTCCGTGAGGACCAATTTCTTGACCTCATAACTTTCGTTGTCCAGCGCAGTTTTGATTTGCCCGTACCCTTTCGGATCATTCATGTCATCGATGCTGGGCTCGCCATGACCCTCGAGAAAATAGACCGTCTTCTTCTCACCTTTTGTGATGCGAATAAGGCCGTTGGTGAGTTCTTCTTCGGTTAATTTGTTCACAACATTAGAGCGCTCCCCGTACTGTAGGTGGATCGCCGGGACAGTTGTGATCTGATACTTCTCGGCAAGATCTGGTTGTTTGTCAGGATTAATAATGGAGAACGAGACTTTATCGGAGGCGTAATGGTAGCTGTCTAACAGCTCTCGCAGTTGGGGATCTGAACCAGCTTCGACAAAAGCATGAATCTCTAAGGGCTTGTCGAGGCGGTGAAGAAGATCCACGGTTTGCGGAGAGAGACTGTAGAGGCCTGATTCCGTAAGGTCAAAGCGGTGGTGATGACGATTAGAAAGAAAGTTGACAAAGAACAATATGGCAAAGAACAGGAGAGCGTAGAACACTGCGCTGACGCCATATTTCGTCGAACGTTCGCCGAAGAAGGTTGAGAGTGAGCCCTTGGCCGACGAGAGAAAGGTGATAACGGCAAGGGCGCCGAAGATGGCGTTAACAAAAACGTATCCCGAAAAGTCGCGTGTGATAAAATAGGCAATACCGGCGAAAAGGAGAAAGATGATTCCGACAACGCCACAGAACGAAGCGAATCGCGACATGCTGCTTTACCTCCAGCGTAGTGACTCGACCGAACGCTGGGTAAGGAAAAGCGCCAGCACGATGAGACTGCCAAAGTACACAAGACCCCGGGTATCAATGACGCCTTTCACCATATCGGCGAAATGCTCAGTAACAGAGAGATAGCGTAGAAGCGAACCAAGAGCATTGCCGGCAGAGTCCGCAGGCCAACCAATAATATACAGCAAAAGTGTGGCGACGAGTCCGCTCACGGCGGCAATAATCTGATTCTCGGTAAACGAAGAAGTCAGCAGCCCCACCGCAACAAATACGGTGGCGACCAGCAAGAGACCGAGATAGCCGGCGACCATGACGCCAACTTCTGGATTGCCGAACACGAGCAAAATGATGGGATACACGCCGGTGAGTCCGATCATGGTGCAGAGAAAGAAGAACGAAGCGAGAAATTTTCCAAGAACCAGCTCTCCGGTGCGGAGTGGTGAAGTGAGCAACAATTCGTACGTGCCGTTTTTTTTCTCTTCTGCAAACGAACGCATTGTGATCATGGGAACAAGAATGACAAGGACAATGGAAAGATTATGCATCAGTGGGGCGATGACATAATCATTAAGGTTTAAGCGATTCGCGGCTTCGCCGCCTTGGAACTGTGTGTAGAGCGTTAACATCAAACTGAAACGAGAAAGCAGGTTAAAGAAAAACCAGCCTCCGAGAAGGAGAAACCCCGTCAACACGACATAGGCGACTGGAGAGACAAAATAGGAGCGCAACTCTTTGCCAACAATAGTGAAAACATTTCTCATGGCGCCGCCTCCTCAGTGACCTCCTCGTTTGCTTCTTGCGCCTGATGCTGCTGAGGGTCTTCTCGGGAAATGGCGCGGAGAAACACTTCCTCCAAAGTCTGTCCACCCGCAGTGAGGCTGGTAATCAGTTCTTCTTTGACAACTTTACCGGAATTAATAATGACAACTTTTTCACAGATTTGTGCGACTTCGGGCAGGATGTGGGTGGAAAGGACTACGGTATGCGCCCCCGCGAGTTCCTTGATCAAGGTGCGGATCTCGATGATCTGCTGAGGGTCTAGTCCAATTGTCGGCTCGTCTAACACGAGCACCTCGGGATTATGAATGATCGCCTGAGCGAGGCCCACGCGTTGCCGATACCCTTTCGAAAGATGACCAGCGACGCGATCAGCAACCTCAGTCAGTCCACAGCGCTGCAGCGCGCGATCTAACGCATCCGTAATCGCAACGCGGGGCATGCCTTTGAGGCGAGCGACAAAGCGGAGATACGAGGACACGGTCATGTCGTTGTACAACGGAGGAGTTTCCGGGAGGTAGCCGATGCGTTTACGGACCTCGAATGAATCATCGAAAATGTCGAACCCCGCGACTTTTACCGTGCCGCTCGTGGCTGGTAGAAATCCAGTGATGACGCGCATCGTCGTCGTCTTCCCTGAACCATTGGGCCCGAGAAACCCCAGAACCTGCCCAGAAGCGACGTTGAAAGAAATATCAGAAACTGCAGTGAGATCGCCGTAGCGTTTTGTGAGATGCTGAACTTCTATCATGGTGTGCAACTAGTAAGAGAGCAACTTTATGTGGCGCCCCTACTCCTCTCCCCTTCCACCAGGCAGGCAATTGTTAATACGGACTGTGCTGCTTGTCAA
Source organism: uncultured Enterobacteriaceae bacterium (assembly GCA_964618735.1). GTDB lineage: Bacteria > Desulfobacterota > Binatia > Bin18 > Bin18 > SYOC01. The sequence goes on along the minus strand of CAZUFQ010000016.1, from coordinate 11,472 downwards.
GTTGCTGGACAAGCAGAGGACTGTTTGTTACCTTCGACGCCGAATTTTTGCGAAAATTCATTGAAATTCGTGATACTATTGCACTGCCAATACGAATCTCTGCCCTCTTAGGCACATTGCTGAATACCGGAGTGCTGTCAGCATGAGTAGAAATAGAGACTCAGCTGAATAGAACAGTGCTCCGAAGCGTCATATAGAAAGTGCGGGAACCGTGGAACACAGCGATTGGGAACTGGTTCGTCAGTGTAAAAGTGGCGACCGTGAAGCGTTCCGTGAGCTTGTTGAACGGTATCAGCGCAAAGCTGTAGCAATTGCCTTCGGAATTGTGCATGACCGTGAAGATGCCTTGGAAATCGCTCAAGAAGCGTTTGCTAAAGTCTTCACCGGAATTCAGAAATTTAAAGAAGAGGCAAGTTTTTATACTTGGCTTTATCGTATTACCGTTAATTTAGCGATTGATCGCCAGCGACAAAAAAACCGCCAGCCCCTCTTCGATCGTGAAGAACCAGGCGAGGGTGAACGTGCGGGGATAGAGGCAATTCCTGATTCGGTTGAAACTGATCCCTATGAACAGGTGAAGGAAAAAGAATTGGGTGAACGTCTTCGTGCAGCGCTTGCCGAGTTGACGCCCGCGCATAAAGCGGTCATACTCCTGCGAGAAATCGAAGGTCTCTCGTACGAAGAAATCAGTGAAGTGCTGCAATGCTCCCGGGGAACGGTTATGAGTCGACTCCATTATGCCCGGAAAAAATTGCAATCCCATCTTAGTCGAAATCTATAGAGCTTGCCGGCTATGTGTTGGCGTTTCTCTTTCTTTTACACGTTTCTTTTCCTGCTCCTGCGGACCGCAGACGTCCTTAACACCTAAAGCCCTCTTGAGACCTCTATGATTGCTTGCGCACAGGCCCAACGTTTTATTCCTCTCCTTCATGATGATGAACTTGACAATCCACTGCGCCGCGACATCCAGGACCACGTCGTTACCTGCACAGAGTGCACGCGCGCCTTGGCGTTTCTGGATCGTAGTCAGGAACTTTTACAGCTGACAATTGATGAACAAATGGAAGATGTTGAATTTTCCGATTTCTGGGCAGGTGTAGAGAACAAGCTCTTAAACCAGCAGCCGACGCGGCAGTGGCGAGTCCGACGACAACTGTGGTGGGACGCATGGCGGCCACTCTGGTCCTGGCGCGCCCCGGTCTGGGGTGTTGTCACTGCTGTCTTGCTCATGGGCGTCGCTGTGCTGTTATGGCAGCGGCTTTCGACCCCCATTCCGGTCGTTGTTGTTCACAACCCCGAAGCTGCTTTCGTAATGAACAATGATCAAGCTCAAATCGAGTCACTCTACGCCTCCGACACGGTCTCGGTCTGGAATGAGCCAATCCACGACTCGACAGTGATTTGGGTAAGCGATGACGGTGAGGGAGAAGCACCATGAGAAGTACTCCACTCATTCTTTCTTGCGTCACCAGTGCGCTGCTGTGCGCGTCTCTGGTTTTCGCTGGAGAAATGGTGGAGCTGCGAATCGAGACTGTCCTTGCATCTAATGCGTCACACGATTTTGATGAGCGCCTCAAAGATATTCGACACGAGTTAGGCGTGTTCCGTTATCAATCTTATCGCCTTGTCCAAGAAGAGCGCCGTAAAGTTGGCTGGGGCACTCAAGCTGATTTCGCGCTGCCAGGCGGTCGTATCTTGCAGGTCATGCCAAAACAGTTCGCCAACGAGAGAATTGCGCTGCAAGTGTTAATTATGGAGGGGCCGTCGCCCACGCCCTTGATGAATACCGCTCTGTCTATCCGCAATCATGGCACCCTCTTTTTCGGCGGCCGGCGCCACCAAGATGGTATGCTCATCATTCGGATCGGCGTTGTTGCCGAAGAATAGTGTAGCTGCGGACTGGAGACGCATTGGGGTGCGTCTCCGACAGGTCTTTCTACCTCTTCATCGAATCAATTAAAATCTGCGCGACCTCTGGACGAGAGAACTCAGGCGGAGGCAGTTGTCCTTGGCTGAGCATCTCACGCACTTTTGTGCCAGAGAGATTCACTTGGGTTTCCGGACCACCCGGCGCCGTTTTGGCGGTCGCCATCTGTCCAGTCACTTTTGAATAGAAAGCATTCTCGTATTTGAGCGGCTGAATGCCTAGCTCGCCTGGCTGGAACTCATCAAAGAGCTTTTGTGCATCGTACGTGCCGTAATAGTTGCCCACACCAGCATGGTCACGGCCAACAATGAAGTGGGTGCAGCCGTAATTTTTGCGGGCAATCGCGTGAAAGATGGCTTCACGTGGGCCAGCGTATCGCATCGCCGCTGGGTACACTGAAAGCAATACCCGGTCTTGGGGATAATAGTGCTCCATCAGAACTTCGTAGCAACGCATGCGCACATCGGCGGGAATATCATCACTTTTTGTTTTTCCTACCAGTGGGTGAAGGAGGAGCCCATCAACAATTTCGAGTGCACTCTTCGTGATGTATTCGTGGGCGCGGTGAATCGGATTGCGCGTCTGAAAGCCGACAACTGTGCGCCAGCCCCGTTCGCGGAACAAGGTGCGGGTTTGAGCAGGGTCACGGTGATATGAAGGAAACGCAACCGTGTCAGGGCGGTTGAGTACTTGGATTTCTCCGCCCAAATACACCTCTCCGCCTTGCAGCACTGCAGCGACGCCAGGGTGGGCGATTTCCGTAGTGCCATAGACGAGACGCGCTTCCTCTTCACGATTCGGCGCGTAGCGCTCTTCCAGGTCAAGGATCGCTAACACGACGCCACGGTCATCCGTCAGCGCCGCCTGCGAGCCATCACGTAAGCTGCCCGCTTGCTCACGCGTGACTTGCAATGCGACTGGAATCGACCATGGGAGTCCATTTGCTAACCGCATGGACTCGACAACGGAGTGGTAATCTTGTTGACAGATAAATCCACGCAGCGGAGAAAACGCGCCAACCGCGATCATTTCCACGTCACTCTGTCCACGCTCGTCAAGCCGGATTGTGGGCAGGGACCGCGCCCTTTCTAACAGAGCTTCACGACGGGAGCCGGTGACGAGGCGGTTCACCAACTGGCCGCCGTGCGGAGCAATGGGCCGGGCTCCGTCCGCAGGCAGATACCCAAGTTCCGCTAGTCGCGCAAGAATTTTATTGATGCTCTCTTCGACCGTTTCGCGGTCAGTCTCGACGATAATTTCCGGGTTTAATGGTTCTTCATATGGATCGGAGACGCCGGTGAATTCTTTGATTTCTCCCGCGAGAGCTTTTTTGTAGAGGCCTTTGACATCGCGAGCAATGAGCGCTTCAAGCGGACATTTGGCGTACACTTCTACAAAGTTGCCTACGCGAGAACGAACCTCGTCGCGAATGTCGCGATAGGGAGAGATAGCCGCAGTGATGACGACTGCGCCATTCCGGCTGAGCAACTGCGCGACATAGCCAATACGGCGAATGTTTGTGTCCCGGTCTTCCTTGCTGAACCCGAGTCCTTTGCTGAGATTTGTCCGCACCTCATCGCCATCGAGAATCTCGACGCGTTTTCCCAGGGCTTGGAGTTTCGGAGTGATCGCGTTAGCAATTGTTGACTTTCCTGAGCCGGATAAACCGGTAAACCAAAGAGTAAAGCCTTTCTCCATGCGTGGTGGCTCCTTGAAACGTAAGAAAAATAATAAAGAGCGGATTGTACGCTCTGATAAGAGTGCAAACAATCCCTTCGCAGCAGCGCTATGCGTTCGGCTATGAATAAAGACAAAAGCTCAAAGAGGAGTACAGATTGTACAATGTGAAGATTTCCTTACCGTCTCTGCGCTGCACGTAAAAGTAGGGAGATGAAAACGGAGCACCTTTGTTTCTGGTGGAGAGGGGTAGCCAATCAGGAGCTTAATGGCTTCGGTGGCAAGATGCGTCCCTATAAATAAGGCGGCAATCTCAGCCAACGGAGAAGCTCTTAGCGGACGAAGCTCTGGCGTCATGACGCAACGTAAGCAAGGGGCATCGAGTTCGTAGCCCCGACATACCATGAGGCTCGCTTCTTCATCGGACAACGAAGCATACAAAAAAGGGCGTCTGACCGCGTAACATACGTCATGCAGCGCCGGGGAGTCTGAAAGGACGCAGTCATACGATTGTACGAGTTGGTGGGGAGATTTCGTGCCTTCTGCGGAATGGAGAGCAATGGCACAGTCCGGATTGAGACAAGACAATACGTGGAATGAGGTAGTTGATTGCTGTGACGCGGCGAGAGCAGCAAGAAGTGCATCCTGTGTGTCGGCGAACACGCCTAGCGTGCCTACCCCAGCAGCAGCGAGGTAATGCACAGCTGCAGCGTGCAGAGGCCCATGCGCTTGCACCAGAACGCGCGCACGTAAGAGTTTTTCCTGTCCTTTTCCCCCGACTTGAGGAAGAATGATCTGGCGGCTGTAGCGTTCGATTTGTTCGTCAGAAAGCATCGATCATTCAATGACGTTTTTTTCGATGGGCTCCACGGTAATGCCTTGCTCGCGCAACCAACCGACGGCTTGGTCGATTTCTTTTTGTGGCCCTTCGATTTCGAGAGCCAATAAACCCATCTCATTCGAAATATTAGCTCCACGGATATTCGTGACGACGTCAAATTTCTTTCCAAGCAAATACAGCACCGGTTCTTTGACCAACGGGGAAGGGTAGGTCAAATAAAACTTCTCTTTCATACCGCCCTCCTCGAATACTAATATGATGCGACGAGGCGTCGAGTGGCGACTAAACAAAACCGCGCTCGATTGTCCCCCTTTTCTCTTCAGATTGCAACGAAGGCAGTGACGTTATTGCTCGTAGTAGTCATCGCGACTGTTTGCGTCTTTGATGAAAGTCTTTCCAACCCAACCACAAGGTTGTACTCAGATATTTATCGCCAAAGTCTGGAAACAGCGTCACAACCGTTCCTTCGTCAATTTCGCTGGCAACTTGCAACCCCGCCCACAATGCCGCTCCGGAAGATTGGCCAACCAAAACGCCTTCTTCCTGCCCGAGGCGATACACTGTCTCGTACGCATTTTCGGTTGCGACCGGAATTTTGCGGTCAAGTTCTTCTTCGTGATAAATCCCCGGGATAATAGAACTGGCCATGTGTTTGAGCCCTTCGAGCCCGTGGAAGGCGTCGTCTGGCTCAACTGCAATCACCTGCACTTTGGGATTCCGCTCTTTCAGGGCGCGGCCAGTTCCCATTATTGTTCCCCCGGTGCCGATGCCTGCGACGAAATGGGTTACTTGCCCTTGAGTTTGTTGCCAAATTTCTGGACCAGTAGTGTGGTAATGTGCAAGGGGATTAGCGGGATTAAAGTATTGATCCGGCTTGAAATAGCGCTCAGGAGCATCGTGGAGAATTTGGCGACACAAGCGGATGGCGCCATCTGATCCTTCAAACTCGCTACTGAAGGTAATTTTAGCGCCATAAGCGAGGATAATTTTTTTGCGCTCAACGCTGACATTGGCAGGCATAACCAACTCGACTGGATACCCAAGCACAGCGCCAGTCATGGCGAGAGCGATGCCAGTGTTGCCAGAGGTCGAGTCCAAAATCGTTTTGCCTGGGCGCAATGCTTCTGCACGGAGCCCCTCGTCGATCATGAAGAGTGCGGGACGATCTTTAACTGAACCGCCGGGATTGAAGCCCTCTAATTTGGCGAAAATACGAACGCGCGGAGAGAGTCCGCGCGTCATTTTAGTCAGTTCCAGTAACGGGGTGTTGCCGATCAAATGCAACACAGAAGGGACTCGCATGGGTTGTGGCGGCGGGAATCCCTCGCCCCGGACTGGCAGTAGCGACATTGATCATCCTCCGGCGATTGCCGGGACAATGGACACTTCATCACCCTCTTTCACCGCGGTTTCGAGATTACTAAGAAACCGAATATCATCGCCGTTGACGAAGATATTAACGAAACGGCGCACTTTGCCCTCTTCATCACAGATACGCTCTTTGATGCCGGGGTGATGTTGTTCCAAATTTTCTACAACCGAGGCGACGGTCGCCCCGGAAACGCTGACCTCGTCAGCTCCGCCAGTAAAACGGCGCAGCGGGGTTGGCACCCGCACCCGAACACTCATGCCTTGTCCTCCTTAGGAGAAATCGACCTTACTGTGGCGATTTTCCGCTCCTATGGCAACCACCCATAGAAAAGTAACGAAATCTTCTATCCCTCTCACTCGCTCTACTTCGAAGAGTCTCCTGCTCTTTAATGGAGCTCGCTTGTTTCCACGGATGGGGATGCTGCCGGCGTGAGCGAACGATACAAGTCCTCAAAGTCATGCAACCGCGCGTTAATGACAAACGGCTGTTCAACACTATTGAGCACTGCTTCGATCGTTTTGTACCCATTGCCGGTGATACAAATGACAATGGATTCATTCCGCGGGATGCGCCCTTGTTCGATCAGCTTCTTGGTGACTGCGACCGTAGTGCCGCCAGCCGGTTCGGTGAAGATGCCTTCTGTACGGGCGAGAAGTTGGATGCCTTCCACAATTTCTTCGTCTGTCACTGCTTCTCCCCAACCGCCAGAGTCCCGCACCGCACGCAACACATAATAGCCATCAGCTGGATTGCCAATAGCGATAGATTTGGCGATGGTGTTCGGCTTGACCGGTGCGATCAGGTCAGAGCCTTTATGTAAGGCCTGTACGACGGGCGCGCAGCCAGCAGCCTGGGCAGTATAAATCTTGGGGCGGAGAGAGCCGTCCACTAAGCCAATCTTTTTCAACTCCTCGAACGCTTTGGCGACTTTTGGCAGAATCGTGCCGCCAGCAGTGGGTACGATGACGTGTTGCGGTAGTCGCCAACCCAGCTGTTCGGCGATTTCAAATCCGTACGTTTTGGCGCCTTCGGTATAGTAGGGACGAAGATTGATGTTGACGAACGCCCAACCATACTTGTCGGCAATTTCACTGCATAAACGGTTGACATCGTCATAATTACCACGAATGCCAACCGCGCGGGGTCCATAAATCGTCGAGCCAATGATTTTGCCTTGCTCAAGATCGGCAGGAATAAAAATAAAGCAGCAAAGTCCGGCGCGCGCCGCGTGGTCAGAGACAGAAATGGCGAAATTCCCAGTAGAAGCGCAAGAGACTATATCAAAGCCAAACTCTATGGCTTTCGAGATCGCCACAGACACCACCCGGTCTTTGTACGAAAAGGTGGGGTGATTGACCGAATCGTCTTTGACGTACAGTTCTTTGACGCCAAGATACGCAGCCAAGCGGTCCGCTTTCACAAGTGGGGTAAACCCACTGTGCAATCCCACCGTGGGCTCGCCAGTGACGGGGAGCAGCTCGCGATAGCGCCAGAGCGAAGCCGGGCGAGACTCGATAACCTTACGAGTCAACTGCCGGCGGATGTTTTCGTAGTCGTAAACAACTTCAAGCGGTCCGAAGCACGTTTCACAGACATGTAACGGCGCGACTGGATACTCTTGGCCACATTCGCGACAGGTTAACCCGCTGATCGTACTCATAGAAACTCCTTACTGTGCTGCGCAGGGCGCTGTTCCTCAGGTAAGAGAGCAATTGTCCGCCGCATCGTATCCACCGTGCTGGAGGCTCGTAATAGTCGGAGTCTCACTACACAATGGGCAGCGCGGATTGCGGCGCACGGCAATTGTTCGCCAACGCGAGATCCCAGCATCATAAGTGAGCAGCCGGTTTGTAAGCAAGCCATCTCCTCCTAAAAGATACTTCACCGCCTCCATAGCCTGCACAAAACCGAGACTGCCGGCAAGACTGCCGATAATTCCTGCTTCTTGACACGTCGGAATATCATCGGCTGACGGGATAGTCGGAAATAAACAACGTAAACAAGCTGTACGTTTAGGAAGTACAGTGAGGGTTTGCCCGGAAAACTGCACGATGCCGCCGTAGGAAAAGGGCTTTCCCAAAAGTACGGACCCGTCATTGATAAGAAATTTGGCGGCGACCCCGTCAGTAGCGTCGATAATAAAGTCGTACTGCTGGAAAAGCTCCGACAGATTCTTGACCGTTAAGCGATCGTGGTAAGGGATAACCACAAGGGTTGGATTAATGCGCAATAATTTTGCTTGTGCGGAGAGTACTTTGGGACGGCCAAGGTCAGGGGTGTAATGGAGAATCTGGCGTTGGAGATTCGACAATTCGACTACGTCCGGGTCAATCAACCCAATTGTTCCAATCCCCGCGTGCGCTAGCGCCAGCGCCGCCGGCGATCCCAACCCCCCCACTCCGACAATCAAGACTCGTCCGCCACGAAGGTGCGGAGAGACGGTCGGCGCACCCGTCTCCATTACTGTTGTTCTTCCTTTTCTTCTTGGTCTGTGGGAACTTTGTTCGCTTTTTCCATCATCTTCTTTGTTTCAGCACGGATAGCGGTCTGGGCATTTTGTCGCAGTTCACTTTCTTGCTTTTTCAGTTCGGTCACAAGCAAGAGAAGTGGGTCGACCCCGGGCGCGGGAATCTCAGGAGGAGCCTGTGAGGTTGCAGACTCTTGCGTCGACTTTTCCGAAGCTGGGGCCTGTCGGACTGCTCGCGCTTGTTCTGCGAGGTCAGCAAGTTCCTTCTTCCCTTCTTCTGCGAGCAGATTACGCAAGCGTTCCAAGGCGCTTGCTGTACCCTCTGTTTCTGGATAGTTCTCGATAATCGTACGCAGTCGGGATTTAGCTGCCGCGGTATTGTCATACTTATCGTAAAAGTCAGCGATCATCAGCTCATGGGCGGCCATAGCCTCACGACAGACTCTGACTTTCTTTTCCGCTAACGCAGAGAACGGACTTCCTGGAAAGCGATCGGTGACAGCGCGAAAATGGTCATACGCTTTTTCCGTGACGCTCTGGTCTCGATCAATCGAGCGCATTTGTTCGAGGTAACACATCCCGCGATAATACTCGACGAATGGAAGATGGTTGCTGGTAGGATAGGCGCGTTCGAAGTCGCTGAACCCCGCGATCGCTTCTGCATATTTTTTCTCGATGTAATAAGCATAGGCGATCTTGAGCTGCGCTTCTTCCGCGTACGGGTTGAGCGGGTATTGATCGAGAAGATCGTGGTAGACGTCTACTGCCGTGGAAAAATCTTCTCGGCTGTAAGCTTCATTCGCTTGGTTATAGTAGTCTTTTGCCGCGCGGCGCTTTTCTACCGTCGTGCAGCCCCCGAGGAGCAGGAGGGCCGCTCCCAGCAAGAGCAACAAGGTTCGTCCTGACATGAGGCGCTACGTTAGAGGATTTCACTTGGCTTTTCAATGTTCCCCTTCGCTGCGGTGTTTACTACCAGAAGATAGCAGAATCCCGCGAAGGTTATTTCTCCTCACCTGGCGTCGACGGGGAGCTTCGTTTATTCCATGACCGGCTTACAAACGGCAGTCCTGACGCAGGTCTATAGCCGCTGGAGAGGCTTTGCACTTTTCCGGCAGCGTCCGCGAGCACGAAGGTGGGAGTGCCATTCACGCCATACGTGAGGAATGCTTTACGAAACTCGTCTATGGCGACAATATGGGGAAAGGGGCCGTGGTATTTCTCGAAGAAAGCGTCCAACTGGGCCGACGGCTCGTCAGTGATAGCGACTACTGGAATGCCGCTTTCGTGTTCAAACGCCACTACCTCTGGTAAAGATGCTTTACAAGGGCCGCACCACGTGGCCCAGAAAAACAATAGATAGTTTCCTCCACCCTGGGCGAGTTCGACTGGGGGCGTTCCTCGATAGGGTTTGAGGTCACGGAGTCGCGGCATCTCGCTGCCGAGTTGGGGCGGCCCTGGTAGCGAGGGCCACTTAATGGGATACCGTTGCGGGATGAGAGTTAAGCTGAGCGATTGATTGCCGCGTTGGACCTGCAGTAGAGTCGCTTTACCGACCGAAGCCGTCATCACCCATTCGCGGATCTGTTGCGGTTCAGTAAAGGGGGCATCCGGGGGACCAAGAATGATGTCTCCCACCTCAAGACCCGCCTGTTGTGCTGGCGAATTGGGATAGACGGCTTGGACCGCGCTTGCGCCTTTTTTGAGGTCGAATTGTTCGCGCGTGGTCGGACTAACCGGTTTGAAGTTAATACCCATCCAGCTGGGCAGCACCGCTTCAACGAGCTTGCGATCTTCATCGTATGAAGGAAACGGTTCAGGAGGGGCCGGCGTGCTCATCTCACTAGATGTGTTGCCTAAAGACAATGCTTCACAAGCCTTGAGGCTTTCGTAGGTTCGCCGTTGGTCATCCGTTCCGTCCTGCTTCAGATACACCCGCCCGGCGATGTTGGTGAGGAGCGCTCGCATCCGCAACACCACGCCGAGACGCACTTGCATCCTATAATGGGCTTTAGCGGCGCTGTCCGCTTTTTCCCGCAGCACTCGTAGCCGTTCGTTGGTGGTTGTATCGGCGTAGGTAAACTTTCCAAGCTCGGTGAGCAGGACGTGCGTCAGAGAGCGCCGTTCTTGCGTCGCCATCGATTCCAGGGCTTTGGCGCTCAACCGCTCAGCCCAATTTGATTGTTGGCTAGAGAAACGCTCAAGGTTCTCGGTCGTCAGAGCGGAGAGAGCCGATTCCCAAGCTTTGCCGTAGGTCGTAAATTGTTCACCAATGTCAGGAAGTAATTTCGTTTGTTCTTGGAGTTCCCCCAGAGAACGGGGACTGAAAGAGCCGTATGTTTGCCCAATGCGATCAAGCAGGCGAATCTCGGGTTCCCAGGCGCCCTTATCGAGCCAGGCGAGCACGAGCAGTTCGTTGATGAGCGCATCGAGTGATTGCCCCCGTTTACGGGCTTCCTTCTCTAGGAGTTGTTCAAGGTAAACATCCGAAGTTTTCAGCGGCGCGTCAGGAGTCTGATCAGCGACGAGTACGTGATCATGCGCTTCAGATAACGTGTCTCCCGCCGCCAGATTTTCAATAAAGGCAAACGAGTGACCAACGTTATCTTTGTCTCGATTTTCGGGATAACATCCATAGGCCTGGCGGTCCGGAGTCGCAGAAAAGAACCCGCACATATTTCCGGTCGGGAGTCCTCCGTTTGTCTGTGGGTACATAAGATTTGCGAATGAGCCGGAGTAGCACTGCGACATCAGCACGACCACATGGACGCGCGGATTGAGGCGCGCGAACATCTCTCGCAACTCATTCACAGAGAGTGATTCTTTGTCGCCCCAGAGTACGATGCGATTGTTGGTTAAATCCTCCGCGTTCTTACTGCCGTGATCAGTCACATAGAAGAGGAGAGTATCTCCCGGGCGTAGGCGCTTAGCGGCGTCTTCAAACCATTTACGCAGCGCCGCACGGGTTGCGGGCTGGAGTGTAAACCCCTCAATAGTGGAATTCTCGAAGCGGATTTGCGGCTGCAGGGGTTGCTCAAGGCGCGTCCCCTCCAAGAGCCAAAAATCAGGTTCCTGTTGCGGTTCACGAATGGCGAAATCGGCTTGAGGTCTTGACCCATCTGCATTGAAAATCGTGATATCGGCGAGCGGGACACCCGCGCGACGCAAGACCTCAAGCATCCGCTTGATGT
>CAZUFQ010000015.1:0-20024 GCA_964618735.1 uncultured Enterobacteriaceae bacterium | reverse complement strand
CGAGAATGAATGGGCGTACTTTGTTCAACTGATTCCTAAGGTTCCGCACGCGGAGTCCGAAGTACTGATCTTCATACCCGCTAGTCATGAGGGCTGGGACGGTTCCCCGACCTCGACGCCCCTCAGGGAAGGCAAGACCCGTGAGCGTCTGCGCGATCCACTGGTCGGTTGGAATGGTTCCGATGTAGGCCATCCCCGTATACCCAATAGTAACAACAGCATTCTTGTCGCCGAAAACAATGTTCTTGTTGGCATCAGGGTCGAACACAACGCCGCTGATAGTGACCCTTCGGTCGGTAACCATCAGCGAGTAACGGCAGGACGTACGAGTCACGATCAAAGTCATGGAAACCTCAGAAGCACCCCTGATGGGCGATGGACCTTCGGTACAATATATCCACAATATATCAAGGGCAACACGAGCAAGGATTACAACCTGGCCTAACTTAAATTAGACAACTGTCTGGTCCCCATTAGTACCAACATGTCGCCAGGAATAGAGAGAAGTTTCCATTGCTAGAAACGGTATAGTCTCTACATCTAGCAACATGTTTATTGTCATTCTTATAAACCTTATAAACATTTAGCCTCTCCTCTATAAACCCTATAAACGTCTACTGTCAACGTGTCAGTCCGCTTTACTTTCTAATCACGATTTTTTGTTTCCACTCACAGCTGGGAACAATGGTGCATCACCGAATTCCGCTCTTGCTGCGGATGACAAACCTTCTTCTCACGGCGCACTCTGACTTATGGCGTGTAAGTCACTGCACAATGCGATCGGCTAACCTTAAGGCTACAGCGTGCCTGTACTGCAACTCCCACACCCCGCATTGGGGATCCCACCGTCCCCCACACTGCTTCACCTGCCTGTGGAATCCCACTTCGGAAGGAGTGAGTCGTATAGCCACGATGTCCTCTTTCTGGAACTGTGCTCGAGTCGGCGTCCATGCTTCTTCTTCTACAACTAACTCAATCGTCTTCATGCGTAATTGCCGTTGCTCATCGTAACGGTACCGCATGCATACGAGCCGGTCTCCATATTGCCGCAGTAACTTCTTCGCCCCCGTTGTCCGGAATGGACGATTGATCGAATCTACATGGTTTCTCCTTTGCCACAGTCGATCCGAGGGGCTGGTTACGCCTTTGCCGCCTCGATTCAACACGTGGGTGTAAATCATCGTGGTGCTCACATCTCTATGACCTAATAATTCCTGGATGGTGCGGATGTCACATCCATCCTCCAGCAGATGGGTGGCGAAAGAGTGCCGCAAGGTGACACCCAACGTGCTTGGAGAGCCCAGCTTTGCGACAGGCTTCTTTCACCGCTTTCGCTATGAGAATTCATTCGCTAGGGCTCTGACGGCAACGATACTGGAGTCGGCTCTGCGCTCTCTATTTTGACTCTGGAAATACGGCGCCCTTCCATGTCTACAATGGTGAGACGATGGCCTTCATGAACAATGGATTCGCCGCCGCGCGGGATGCGCTCAAGCCGGGCAAGGAGGAGCCCGGCAATGGTGCGATAATCATTGGTCTCTTTGAACGGCAGCCCATGCTCGCTGGCCAGGTCGCTCAGCGGCACGCCGCCTTCAACAAGTAATACGCCTTCGGTGAGCCTTTGGATCGGCTGTTCCTCGTCAACGTCGAATTCATCCCGAATCTCACCCACAATCTCTTCCAGAATATCTTCCACCGTGGCCACCCCAATCACCGTGCCGAATTCGTTGACCACAATGGCCATGTGAGCACGGCGGACTTGGAGGTCGCTGAGGAGATGGCTGATTTGCATGGAGTCCGGAACGAAATGCGCCGGATGGAGAAAATCCCGCAGTTGCGCAGTCCTCCCCTGCTCACGAGCGCGCAGCAGTTCTTTGATGTGGACGATGCCGATAATGCGGTCTAAATCTTCTTCGTACACGGGCATGCGCGAAAACCCGCTCTCGATCATTTGATGCAACGCCTCATCGCAGGACGTTTGTACTTCCAAGGCGTGAATCTCTGTCCGCGGCGTTATGATTTCACGCACTGAAGTGTCGGCAAAATCGAAGACACTGTGGATGAATTCCTTTTCCGTGTCGTCGAATACTCCTTGCTCAGCGCCTTCACGGATCATGTATTTCACTTCCTCCTCCGACACGAGTGCTTCAGTAGATCGGGCGCCATTGCCGGTGAGAAAAAGGAGGATGTTCGAAGACGCAGTGAGCACTTTGACGAGCCAAGAAAAGATGCGCGAGAGGACATCAAGGGGACGCGCAACCGCGCAAGCGATGCGTTCAGGATACCGTAACGCGAGAGTTTTAGGGACGAGTTCACCGAGAACAAGAGATAAGTAGGAAATGATGAGCACAACCAAGCTCAAAGCGAGAAATTCTCCCCATTCGCGCAGAAACGCAATCTCGCTTTGCTGAAAGTACGGCTTGAGGAACTCGATGGCCGACGCGCCGCCCACCGCTGAAGCGAGTGAGCTTACCAGCGTGATGCCGACTTGGACGGTCGCTAAGAACCGATCGGAGTCGTCTTTGAGTCGCCCCACAACTTTGGCTGAGGCTTGTCCTTCCTCAATCAATTGATCAACTCGGCTGCGGCGTACAGAGACAATGGCGATTTCCGCACCGGAAAAAAAGCCATTCACTATAATCAGGATGAAAATGAGTGCGGCGTCGAACCAAAATTCACCTGCCATGAAGGGGCCTCCTTCCCCAGCGCCTACCGTACCATAATGCAGAGCTGAACTCACTGGCTCAGGGCTTATGACTGAGATAGCCTGTTCGTTTCGCTCACTTTATGGCGGATAGTATGCAGCTGATGGTTCCTTTCCTATGTTATAGAACGAACGCAGTGAGAGGACTATGAGCCATAGAGTGAACGCGGCGCGCGCGCTATAAGCTATAAGCTGATCGCTCAAAGTTGAGAGCGACCAGCTAGCTCTATAGGGGAGGTTGGGGTTGAACAATAACGGCAAAAAAAACAGCGGCATCGTTATTACCGGGGCACAACAAAATAATCTCAAAAATATCGACGTTACCATTCCTTTCAACCAGCTGACGGTCGTAACGGGAGTGAGCGGGTCGGGGAAGTCGAGCTTGGCTTTTGACATTCTCTATGCCGAGGGACAGCGGCGGTATGTGGAAAGTTTCTCAGCTTACGCTCGACAGTTTCTTGATCGAATGGACAAACCCCACGTCGAGAAGATCGAAGGCATCCTTCCCGCGATCGCCATTGACCAGAACCGTCCCGTGCGCACCTCGCGCTCGACGGTTGGCACCATGACCGAGCTGCACGATCATCTCAAGCTGCTGTTCGCGAAGATTGGCATACTCTACTGTCGCCAATGCGGAGAACCGGTTGAACGCGATTCGGCTGAATCGGTGTTTCGCAAGCTCTCCGTCACCTATCCCGAAGGAACACGTTTTTTACTAACATTTGCGGTGTCGGCCCCGGCGTCGTTGCCTTGGGTGGAGGTGCGTGACGGCTTGTTACACTCCGGCTTCCACCGGCTGGTGCAAGATGGCGCGATTCTCGACATTCAAGATCTCAGCGATCGTCCCACCGCTGGGCAAGATCACTTCACGGTCTTAGTGGATCGTTTAGCGCTCAATCCACGCGCGAAGAAGCGTATACATGATTCTCTGGAGCAGGCGTTTCACTATGGTAAAGGGCGGCTCACGTTGATTTTTCCTGACGCTGGTAACGCTGAACAGCCGTTCTCTAATCAGCTCGAATGCGCGAACTGTCGTATTATTTATAAAGAACCCGTCCCCAACATGTTTTCATTTAACAGTCCGTTGGGGGCGTGTGATAGTTGCCGCGGATTTGGTCGAACGATCGATCTGGATTTAGATCTGGTGATTCCCGATCCCACCCTGTCGGTCAAAGACGGCGCGATTAAGCCCTGGCGCATCAAGGCCGCACAATGGGAACGGCGTGAATTGTTAGCATTTTGTCAAAAGCAAAAAATCAACATCGCAACTCCCTGGCAACGGCTCAGCGAAGAACAGCGGAGCCTCATTATCAACGGCGACGGCGACTATTACGGCGTACGCGGCTGGTTTCGTTGGCTGGAAACAAAAACGTACAAGATGCACGTGCGCGTCTTTTTAGCGCGCTACCGGGGCTATTTCCCTTGTGATGTGTGCCGCGGCGCTCGTTTAAAACCTGACGCTTTACTCTATCGAATTGGCGGGAAGACGTTGGCGGAAATTAACCAGCTCAGCGTGGGTGACTGTTACACATTCTTTCGAGATCTTCAATTAAGCGCTTTTCAGGATCAGGTCGCCCATCTCATTCTCGAAGAAATCCGCAAGCGCATGCGCTATCTGGTAGAGGTCGGTGTCGAATACCTCACACTCGATCGCCAGTCACGCACCCTCTCGGGGGGCGAGTTGGAACGAGTGGACCTGACCACGGCGATTGGCTCCTCGCTCGTCAACACGTTGTATATCCTCGACGAGCCGTCCATCGGCTTGCATCCTCGGGATAGTCACCGCCTGGTGCGCATTCTCAAAGGGCTGCGCGATAATGGCAACACAGTCGTTGTTGTTGAACACGATCCCGAGATTATCAAAGAAGCCGATAACATTTTAGACATGGGCCCATTCGCCGGGGAAAAAGGCGGTGAGGTGGTGTTCTCGGGGCCGCACGAAAAGATTCTGCGTGATAAGCGCTCGCTGACCGGCAAGTATTTGTGAGGTCGCATGGTGATCCCGTTGCCGAACCGTCGCCTCACGCCCCAACCAGGACGTGTCATCATTGCCCGTGGCGCCGCCACGAACAATCTTAAAGATATTGACGTGGAGATTCCGCTCGGCCGCATGGTATGCATCACCGGTGTGTCTGGTTCGGGGAAATCGACGTTGGTTGAAGATGTCTTGTATCGCGGCCTCAAGAAACGCAAAGGCGAGCCTGTCGGTATTCCCGGCCCCTGTCGGGACATCATTGGCTGGGAACAAATTGCCGATGTCATTTTTGTGGATCAGGCTCCTATTGGCACGACGCCGCGCGCAAACTTATTGACGTATACGAAAGCGTTCGATCCGTTGCGTCGTCTGTTGGCGGACACGGAGATCGCACGCTTGCGCGGGTACACCCCAGGAACTTTTTCCTTCAACGTCGAAGGCGGGCGCTGTGAGACTTGCAAAGGCGAAGGATTTGAAAAGGTAGAAATGCAATTCCTCTCGGACGTGTACGTGCCGTGTCCTGAGTGTCACGGGAAGCGCTTTCGCGCCGAAGTGCTGGAGGTGACGTATCGGGGAAAGAACTTGACCGAGATCATGGATCTCACTGCCGCTGAGGCAATGTCATTTTTCGCCGAGCAAGTCGAAGTGGTGCGCAGGCTGGCCCCACTTGTCGCTGTCGGTTTGGACTACATGCGTCTGGGACAATCTCTCACTACCCTCTCTGGCGGTGAAGCGCAGCGGCTCAAGCTGGCGGCGCATATTGGGATGGAACGATCACAAACTCCTCACCCTAACCCTCTCCTCGGAGAGGAGAGGGGATCACCCTCTCCCTTGAGGGGAGAGGGCCGGGGTGAGGGTCGCTCTTCAGGAACGCTCTTCATCTTCGACGAACCCACCACTGGCCTGCATTTCGCCGACATCCAAAAATTGTTGACAGCGTTTCATCATCTCGTCGAGCGCGGCCATTCTGTGCTGATCATTGAGCATAACCTAGAGGTGATTAAATGCGCTGATCATGTGATTGATCTCGGCCCCGAGGGCGGAGACGGCGGCGGCCAAATCATCGCGACAGGCGCGCCCGAGGAAGTGGCGCGAGTGAAAGAGTCGCATACCGGGCAATATCTTGCTCAGGTTTTGGGTTCAACGTTCAACGTTCAACGTTCAACGTCGAAAGACCAAAAGTCAAAAGTCAAAGGCCGAAAGCCAAAAATTCTTCCAATCCCTAATCCCCAATCCCTAATCCCCAATTCTGCCATATCCGTTGTTGGGGCCAAGGAGCATAATCTACAAAACGTCTCTGTTGATATTCCTCGGGATGAGATGGTGGTAGTGACGGGTCTGTCTGGCTCAGGGAAATCGACGCTTGTTTTTGACATTGTCTATGCAGAAGGGCAACGTCGTTACATCGATAGTTTGTCTGCGTATTCGCGCCAATTTATCAAAGTGATGGCGCGGCCCAATGTTGATCTCCTCACTGGCATCCCGCCAACGGTGGCGATTGAACAGCGCATGAGCCGGGGGGGACGCAACTCGACGGTTGCTACGATCACCGAGATTTATCATTACCTACGGTTGCTCTACGCAAAGGCCGGGGTGCAGCACTGCGTTAATTGTGGACAGCCGCTGTCGGTGCAAAGTCGCAGCCAGATTCTTGACCGCATTCGCGAGAGCTTTCACGGACAGCAGGTGACGTTTTTGGCGCCGGTCGTACGTGGGCGCAAAGGCTTTCATAAGGACGTGCTGGCCGGCGCACGCAAGCTCGGATTTAAACAGGCGCGCATCGACGGGCAGATGTCCATGATCACGCAAGGCATGAGTCTCGCCCGTTTCAAAGAGCATGACATTGAGATTATGGTTGGTCAGACTTTGGTGAACGGCGCCGCGCAGGAGTTAGAAACGCTGCTTGGGGCCGCATTGCGCGTGGGCAATGGCGCCTTGCAGCTCGCCGGCGAGCGAGAGGAGCGCACCTACAGCGAGAAACTCTTCTGCGTGACGTGCGGCCTTGGCTATGAACTGCTTGATCCACGCCTGTTTTCGTTCAACAGCCGTCAAGGCGCCTGTGCTGATTGTACGGGGCTGGGCTCTCGCTGGGAGTTCGATCCCGCGCTGGTCGTGCCGGATCCGAAGAAATCACTTGACGATGACGCCTTGTTGCCCTTAACGAAACCAGAGTTCAAGCGCGATCATACAAAACTGCTGCGTGCGCTGAAAAAGAAAGGCGTGCCGTTGACGCGTCCGTTTGCCGCACTCAGTCCGGAGGAACAACAACTTGTCTTCTCTGGAGATGAGAAAACCGTACGCGGCGCTTTTACCATTCTTAATGAGGCGATGACTGCGAGCGAAGGCGCCGATGAATCTCTCTACCCTGCGCAGTTTTTGACCGAGGTTCCGTGCCCCACCTGTGCGGGGACTCGCCTCAACCCGCGCGCGCGCGCCGTGCAAGTGGCCGGCAAGGGCATCTGGGAAGTGACGGCTTTATCGGCGGCGGATTGCTTGGATCACATGACGTCATTGCCCTTAAACGCCCGCGACGAGATGATCGCCGAACCGATTCTCAAGGAGATCGCGCCGCGCTTGTCGTTTCTCAAAGAAGTTGGCTTGTCGTACTTGACGCTGAATCGACGAGCGGACACGCTCTCTGGCGGCGAGGCGCAACGCATCCGCTTAGCGGCGCAACTCGGCTCGAACCTGCGCGGCGTGTGTTACATTCTTGACGAACCGACGATCGGTTTGCATCCGCGCGATAACACGCGGCTCATCCACACTTTGCGCAATTTACAACAACGCGGCAACACTGTTCTTGTCGTAGAGCACGACGAACAAACCATCCAAAGCGCAGACATTGTTGTCGATCTCGGTCCTGGCGCTGGGGTGCATGGTGGTAAAGTGATTGCGATGGGTTCTCCGCGGGAGCTGCGTCGGAATCCGGACTCCGTCACTGGTCGGTTCTTGGATTCGACTCATCCGCGGCTGGGTCCGTTGCGTCCTTTAGAGGACCGGCCCCGGTTGTCGATCCTCGGCGCTCGTGAACACAATCTACGTGATGTGGACGTACATATCCCCGTCGGAACATGGACCTGTGTGACCGGCGTGTCCGGTTCAGGCAAGAGTTCACTTGTACAAGAAGTTTTAGTCAAAGGGCTCAAGAAAAAGCTCGGCTTGTTCCCAGGCCGAGCCGGGTTGCATGAGCGCATCGAAGGCGCCGATCCGATCGAACGAGTTGTCGAAGTTGATCAGACGCCGATCGGGAAAACGCCGCGCTCCGTGCCCGCCTCGTATGTGGGCTTCTGGGATGAGATGCGCAAGTTGTTTGCTATGCTGCCGGAAGCGCGCGCACGTGGTTATCAACCTGGACGTTTCTCGTTCAACGTCAAAGGCGGACGGTGTGAAACCTGCGCCGGTCAGGGCCAGATCAAGATGGAGATGAGTTTCCTGCCGGATGTGTATGTCGCCTGCGAAGTCTGCGAGGGTAATCGATATAATAGCGAAACGCTAGAAGTAGCGTACAACGGTAAGAATATCGCTGACGTGCTCAAGATGACTATAGAAGAAGCGGCGACATTCTTTCATGGCGTGCCGAAGATCGCGCGTCCGTTACGGCTGCTAGATGATATCGGCATGGGGTACATTACTCTTGGTCAAGCCAGTAACACTTTGTCCGGCGGCGAAGCGCAGCGGATCAAGCTTGCTTATGAGCTTGCGAAGGAATCGCGAGGAAAAACGCTCTATGTGTTGGATGAGCCAACGACGGGACTGCATTTTGCCGATATCGAGAAATTGATTCGTACGCTCCACCTGCTTGTTGACAAAGGCAACACCGTAGTAACGATCGAGCACAACCTTGATATTGTCAAAGAAGCCGACTATGTGATTGACCTTGGACCCGAGGGAGGCGCTGGCGGCGGGCAGATCGTTGCGTGCGGCCCGCCGGCGGAACTCATCAAGAATGGCAGGCATTCATACACGGCGCAATGCTTGAAGGAGTACTTGCAGGCATAAGAAACTCGCGAAAATTCTTTGCTCGGCGCGGGTCTCCTGACCCCGCCGATGGCGCGCCACATGGCTGTGGCGCGGTCGGGAGACCGACCACAGCCGCGCAAAAAGGTTTTGTGTATATACGGTGTGACGTGCAGACGAGTTCCGTTTCTCGAAGCGATATGGTACAACCCGCGACTAGAGCAGGAAGGCGATGCTGCACTGCAGGGAATCTCGTTTTCATCAGGAGGAATAAGCAATGGCGACAGAAGAAGGCAATAACCACGCAATGAAAATGACGAATCTGGAAGAAGAAGCTGAGGCCTGTTTTCTCAAGGCGATTGAAATTGCCCGTCGTCAGCAAGCCAAATCCCTGGAACTACGTGCTACCATGAGTCTCGCACGGCTGTGGCAACGCCAGGGCAAAAGCAAAGAGGCTCGCAAAATGCTAGCAGAGATCTACGGCTGGTTTACCGAAGGGTTTGATACGGCGGATCTCAAAGACGCGAAGGCGATGTTGGAGGAACTGGGCAGAAATTAAGTTCAACCTTAAACCTTGAACCTTAAACCTTGAACCTTGACGTTCAACTGTTTACCATCTTACCGTCTCTGGCTTCCCTTTATAGAGAGAACGAACAAAGGCAATCAGTTTCCAAACCTGATCATCAGTCAGTAAACTTTTGAAGGGCGGCATGTTGCCCTTGCCTTCTTTGATTTGCGCTTGGAGATTGGCGTCGGAGCCATCGCCGGTCTGCCAGGTTTCGTCTGTTAAGTTTGGTCCCATGCCGCCCCCGCCAGCCATGCCGTGGCAGCCGTAACAGTTGAATTTTTTGTATAGCTCTTGTCCTTCGGTTATTGCATCGGCTTTGCCCGTGTAGGGATTTAGCTTCTGCGGCTCGGCGCCGTTTTGTTGGGCGTAGACAGAAAGCATCGCTATCAGGTTGAACGCCATCACGCAGAACCCAATGAGCAGGAAAGATTGAAGAAGAAAGGCCACGCGTCCGAATTGTTGCCTGTTGTCTGTTGTCTGTTGTCTGTTGCCTGTTGCCGTCATTACTCAGTCCTCTAAAAGCGGTACTCCGTATTCTTCTAGTATTTTATGGATCTCAGCCGTCTTTCTCTGAAGCGCCTCATCCAGTTTCGCTTTTAACGCACCATCTGTCTTTCGCACCCCGAGAGCAATGCTATACGTCAAGGGCAAATTGGGAGAGCTTTCGTTAGTTGGCGCCGCCACTAGGGCAAGTGGTCGTGTTTGTTTCTTGACAAAATAACCGGCGATAGGCCCCCAGACAATGGCGATCTCGATTTCACCGTCCGCAACTGCTTGGATCAGTTTTCCGGGAGGACTGTCTTCTCCATAATTACCAAAGACGCTATATCCAACCACATTGTTGACAATTCCTTTTTCAGCCAGGATATGTGCGGGCGGACTGTTAGCGTAGTCGTCTCCGATCAGATGAACGCCGATTTTCATGTGTTGCAAGGCGGGATCATCAAAAGAAGCAATCTGACGCCCTTCGGTTTTCGGAGCGACAAAAACGTAGGTTGAGCGATAATAGGACTGTGTTGTCAGAAGTGAATCCACATTTACTGGCATGCCCATGACGACATCACAGACCCCAGCGTTTAACGTGCTGCGGAGAAAGCCGCGTCGTTGCGGCCACCAGGTGTATTGTGGTTCGCTGTGGAACTCATGGGCGAGCAGCGCGGCGATTTTGTTTTCGAAGCCTTCTTGTTTACTGTTGGAAAAGGGCAGATTGTTCGGATCGGCGCAGACGCGGAAAGGGGTGGGGCTACCCTGAGGATCAGCACTCACGGAACGCATGGTTATGAAGAGGATGATAACCAAGGACAGAAGAAAAAGTGTGCGGAGCATCGGTGCTGGGCTGCAGAGGCGTAATATTCCGTCTCGTTGAATTCGAGGGGTAACTGAGAGCAACCTCATTCCCGCGAAAGCAGGAATCTAGACAAAATAGCCGGAGGTTTGCGCCAAATCTCTCTGGCTGCCCGCCCCACGCCTTTGCGGGGGCAGGCTCTGCACAGGCATGGAGGTCTGCTGTCCACCAGATTCATCGTGGTGATCTTCTCTGCACCCCTCCATAGGAGATCTTTACTGCTTCGCCACCTCCTTTGTGGCTCCGTCGAGTGCAAACACATAAAGCATACCGCCCTTGTTTGTATCTTTACCAAGATCAGCAAATGCGCCAACCGCGCCAAGAGCTGCGGTGGGATCGTCGGTGGCGAGATCGGCTGCCACCACAGCGCCGGACCAGCCCCCTATGCCGGACAAGATAGCGACATATTGCTTTCCGTCTGGACCAATATAGGTCATCGGTGCGCCAATAATGCCAGAGCCGACCTTAAACTTCCACAACTCCTTGCCGTCTTTTGCATCAACTGCTCTGAACCATCCATCCATGGTGCCGTAGAAGACAACGTCGCTAGCAGTAGATAATGCGCCTCCCCACGCGGACCATTTTTCTTTGATGCCCCATTTCTTCGTGCCGGTGGTTGGATCCCATGCGATGAATTCGCCGCGATGACCGCCAGAGCCTGGGGACATTTTGACAATGGCCCCGACATACGGCACCCCAGCCATGTAGTTCGCTTCTGTGCCTTCATATTCCATACACAAGTGATTAGTTGGAACGTAGAATAGTTTCGTGTGTGGCGAGTACGATACCGGCTGTTGGTCCTTCGCCCCCATGGCCGCGGGACAGATGTCTTTAACGTTCTCGCCTTGTTTGGTGCGCTTCTCGGGATTCTCTACTGGCAACCCGGTTTGGAGGTCGATTTCTTTTGCCCAGTTCACCTCTCCAAAGGGTTTGGCCACCAGCACTTTGCCATTGGTGCGATCAATCGTATAGCCAAAGCCGTTCCGATCGAAGTGCACGAGTGTTTTGTATGGTTTGCCGTCGATAGTGAGATCAACGAGTACGCTTTCATTGATGCCGTCATAGTCCCAGGCATCGTGCGGCGTCATTTGATACGCCCACTTTGCTTCCCCAGTCTCCGGGTTGCGGGCAAAGATCGTCATGGACCATTTGTTTTCCCCAGGGCGCTGGTCAGCATTCCACGCGCCTGGGTTTCCGGTGCCGTAATAGAGCAGGTTGAGTTCTGGATCGTAGCTGTACCACCCCCAGGTAGTGCCGCCGCCTTTCTTCCATTCCTCGCCTTTCCAAGTCGAGACTCCCAAATCTTTTCCCTGGTGCGACGGGTAAGGGGACGAGAAGTCTTTTCCGATCAACACCTCATCATCTGGTCCGGTGCTGTAGGCGCGCCAGACCTGTTTACCCGTGTTGATGTCATTAGCGGTGACAAAACCGCGCACGCCGTACTCACCGCCGCTAATACCAGAGATAACTTTATCTTTGATCACCAGCGGCGCCATCGTGATGGTTTGCCCCTGTTTGGGATCGCCTTGCTGGACTTTCCACAGTTCTTTGCCTGTCTTGGCGTCTAATGCCACTGTGTGGGCGTCAAGTTGGTTAAAAAAGATCTTCCCATCCGCATAGGCGGCTCCGCGATTCACCACATCACAACATGCGATAGGAATAGTGGTTGGATCTTGCTTAGGCTCGTACTTCCATTTCACCGGGGCTCCAGGTTGTGTGAGGTCAAGAGCGTACACAATATTCGGGAACGGCGTAACGAGATACATGGTGTCGCCGACGACCAGCGGCGCGCCTTCATGTCCGCGCAAGACGCCGGTGGAAAAGGTCCAAGCCGGCTTGAGATTCTTCACGTTTGCGGCGGTGATCTGCGTCAGCTCACTGTAGCGGGTGAGCGAGTAGTTCTTACCAGCCAACGCCCACTGGTGAGGATCGTTTTGGAGCTGGGTGAGATCCTCTGCTTGCAACCTTGTGGTAGAGAGGAAAAAGACCAAAGGTAAGAAAAAAACCAATTGAAAGATTGCCGAAAACCTTAGCTGCCGCTGTACGTCCATAGACACCTCCTTTTTGCATCCTCAAGCAATGCGAGCACTAATGAGCACTCGCTCTGTGTCCCTCTCAACCCACCTTCCCTCAAGGTAGGTTCCCCTCTTAAGCCCTCGCTGTGATCGGCAGAAGAAAACTACTCCTGACACAAGTAGTTTGTCAATCGGAAGGGGAAGGGAGGCGCACGACCTGTCTGTGACTTTGTTCGTTAACCCTATTTCCTAAAAAATTGTCTAGGGTTATGGTGCAATCCGTTCTACTTGGAGATAATGTTAGTTGTAAGGAGCGAGATATGTACGAAGCTTACTTCGGCTTACATCTTTCGCCATTTGCTCAAACTGTTGATTCTCGACTTTTTTACCCCAGTCCACACTATAACAATATTTTCACCAGTCTTCTTTCCGCCATTCGGGCTCACAAAGGGCTTATCGTCCTTACCGGTGAAATGGGAACAGGAAAGACCTCCTTATTGCACTTTGTTGCCGACTCCTTGGAAGAAACAGCCTATAGTATTCCTTTCCACGCCGCCCCTCCGACTTTTGAGTCGCTTCTCTGGTCTCTCTGTCACTACCTAGACTTGCGTGTGGACGTCCATAATACGACTGCTGCACTTGAAGAAGTTATCGCGTCACTGCGGGCGCGGTCGTTCGCTGGGGAAACGATCGTCCTTTTCATTGACGAAGCGCAGAATCTCGATCAGGAAAGCTTCGCGTGTCTGGCGCATATTCTTGCCTCGGAGGGTTTGCGAGGGAAGCTTTTGCAAATTGTTCTCTTCGGCACTTCTGAGCTTACAAAGCTCTTGGCGCAGCCTGAGTTACAACCTCTGCGACAGCGTCTTGCCGTACAGTTGCGGCTGGCCCCTCTTGTGTTAGAAGAAGTGGAATTGTTTATTCGCCACCGGCTCCGAGTGGCGGGCTGGACAAGACCGGATCTCTTTTCCCCCGAAGCGATTCAGAAAATCATAGAATACTCAGACGCCATTCCGTATCGTGTGAACGCCCTCTGCCATGGCGCTCTGGCAGTGGCGTTCACCAGGCATCAACCAAACGTTTCTGCTGGTATGATTGAAGAGATTGCACAAGCCCAGGAACAACAACCTGATGATCAGGGCAGTGCGGCCTCGACGACGGCTTCACTCTTGGAATCTGTTGGTCAGCGACCAAAGCCTTTCGTTCTTGATTTGCCCTCTCCGCAGACGCCTCCTCACCGCTATCCCTTCAAGCCAATAAGCGCCAGTTTGCTTGCGGCTAGCTTCTTGGTTCTCTTAGTGCTTTCTTCTAGGTATTCCTGGTTTGGAGTAGAAGGCGCCTCCCGATCAGAGCTAGAGGCAGACAAGCCAACCTCTCAGACTGACTTATCTGAGCGCTTTACAGAGCCATCGAGGATTAGCAAGTTGTTCGGGTCGATGGGGGAAGTCTTTGCTTTAATCAACCCTCTAGCTCCACCGCAAACAGCGAAAGTGGGATTGGAAACGAGACAAGCGCCCACAATGACGACCCAGCCGGCGCAGGGGAAGAAGGGCGAGTCGAGGAAGCTGAACGCTGCAGAACGGGCTAGGCGACGACGTAACGCCCGTGCCCAACTTGCGCGCTTGGGGATTTCAGTGAATCCACAAGCACTGGTCAACAGCGTCGAGGAAGGGGATACTCATCTCACAAGTCTCTTACTCCGAGCTGGCGTCTCGCCGAATACCAGCGGAGAACAAGGGTGGACCGCGCTCATGCTCGCCGCGCAGAGAGATCTAGCTGACTCCGTGGGTAAACTCCTGGCCCGCGGCGCCAAAGTCGACGTGAAGGACGAGGAGGGAAGGACTGCTTTGATGCATGCGGCCAGGACTGGCAGTCGCGCTTCCGTGGAAACGTTGCTCCAGAAAGGGGCTGATCCCAATGCGATAGATAACGCCGGTCGAACAGCGCTTACCTATGCGTTGCGACCAACGGAAGACACTGAGAAAAGGCAGACCAACGTGCAGCCCACCGCCAGTAAAGAGCAGATCAACAAGCAGCCCACCGCCAGTGCGGACGATTATCGAGCAACTATTGATCTGTTGCGACGGGCCGGCGCCATTGAGTTAGGAGGACAGTAATGGTGGGGATCTCTAGGCGAGGATGAGCTGAATATCCTTACCGGTCTGCCAAACGGATCACCGAGGCCTGACCTTAAGGAGGGAGAAGAGAGCAAGAGCCCCTTCGGAACGCCGCCTATTCCACATCTAGTTCATGCAGCTGCTGCGTCCAGTGTTCCACGAGTTTTGGATCTTTATAGGGAAGAATCGCTTTCAGCCGTGCGAAGGAGAATGTAGGACTGATCTTGCCCGCTTCACGTAACGCCTCGCGGGCTTCTTCTTTACGTCCCTGTTCATTATGAATTATGGCCACGAAGAAGTAGGTCCGGAGATGCGCGGGATTGCGGGTTAGCACACGCTTGAAAGCTGCAAGCGCCTCCTCATGGTGTGCGAGCAGGTAATGCGCCTGCCCAAGCGCAAAAAGAAAAGACGGAGGATAATGCGGATCGAGCAGCAACGCCTTTTCGATGTAGCCAAGAGCTTCCGCTGGTCGATCTGCGCAGCTCAAGATTTCTCCTAAAGTCACACAGGCGTCAGCATCGTTAGGATCAAGCCGTACGGCTTCTTCTGCTTCAACAATAGCCTGGTCGAACTGTTTCCGCATGAGATACACATACGCCAACGTTTGATGCGCGCCTGGAAGCAAGGGGTCGAGCGAGACGGCTTGCTGCGCAAGCGCCACTGCGCGTTCGGGCAGGCTCGGGTCGTCGCTCCACTGAAACGACCAGTCGAGAAGGTATGCTCTTCCTAATCGTGCATATGCGGAGGCAAAATTCGCATCGAGCTGAATTGCCCGCTCGAAGAGCGTTTGCGCCTGCGCATTCGCTTTTGGGGATCGTTGGGAGAAAAACTCTAACCCACGCAGGAAACATTCGTAGGCTTCCATATTCGTCGTCGGCGTGCGCCCGAAACAACATTGTTGTTCACTTTCCGTGAGTTTGACCTGAAGCGCATTGACGATATGACGGTTCACTTCGTCTTGCACGGCGAAGATGTCTTGCATCTCCCGATCATATCGTTCCGCCCACAGATGATAACCAGTAGTGACATCAATGAGCTGGGCGGTGATGCGCACGCGATTGCCCGCTTTCCGGACGCTCCCTTCCAGCAGATAGCGAACGCCAAGGTCTTGTCCTACTTGGTCCGGCCTGACGGCTTTTCCTTTGTAGAGAAAAACGGAATTGCGCGAGATCACGAACAAGCCGGAGAGCTTTGATAAGTCAGTGATGAGGTCTTCGGTGATGCCGTCGCTAAAGTATTCTTGTTCAGGATCGCCGCTCAGGTTGGCGAACGGAAGGACGGCGATAGAAGGTTTCTCTAGGACTATCGGGACTAACGGTTGTTTGGAAGACGCTACGAGAAGGGACGCAGAAGCTTCGTTCTTGCTCTCGTCAAGTCGAGGCTCCAAAGTCACTCGATACGCCATCACCGGCTTCGCGATATTTTTGACCGTTTGCTCTCCTAGAGAGATGTAGCTTAACCCCAGCTCTGTCAGTTTGTTTTCGACTTGGTCATAGACGACCCCGGATATGCAGAGCCCACCTGGCTCCGCCAGGCCTTCGAGTCGCGCCGCGATGTTGACGCCGTCTCCGTAAATACGCTCGCCTTCGACGATCACATCCCCAACGTTGATGCCGATGCGAAACTCCATTTTTCTAGAAGCCGGAAGGTCAGCGTTACGCGTTTTCAGCACTTTCTGGGTCTCGACCGCGCATTGCACCGCGTCTACGACACTGGCGAACTCCGCCAGCAGGTTATCGCCCGGTGAATCAACGACACGACCGCGATACTGTCGGATAAGAGAAAACATCACTTCTCGATACGCCGTCAGCGTTCGAATCGTGGCGACTTCGTCTTCACCCATGAGGCGGCTATAGCCTTTGACGTCGGCGCTAAAGATCGCAGCGAGCTTGCGTTGAACGTTTGATGCTTCCATAACTGTCTTCAATCTTTGCGTTTGGAGCGCCCAAGCATTTTTTCTGCTGCCGCGAATTACCTTATTCCTGCTGTCAGGGAGAGGGAAGCCAAGGCAAAAAAAACCTTTCGCAGGAAAAAATCGCCGCCTGACTGTCCCCCTAATAAGGGACAAAGACGCTCGGGCCCAATACCGATTCAAAGTCTCTGAAGAAAGCGTAAGATCAGCGCGGTTGTTTCCTTTGGTTTTTCCATCTGCACCCAATGTCCTGCGCCTTCTACAATTTCAATAAAGCGCAAATCATCGAACGCTTTGGGAAATCTGTCGCGCCAATTGGGGTCGTAGAGCAGCACGTCATCCTCCGCGCCAGCGGTGAAGGCGGCGGGCTGCGTGAATCGTTTTGATGCTAGTTCAGGAGTGATGCCGTCGTTGGTCGGAATGTTGCGGTACCAATTGATCGGCCCCCGGAAGCCGCTCATTCGATACTGCTCGACATAATATGAAAGATCCTCTTGCGTGAGCCAGGGCGGCAGCTGCTTTGGCGTCAACATTGTATCGAGGAGGCCGCTCGTTTTTGGGTGCTCTAGCTGTTTCATGAAGCTTGCCGGCGGCGCGTCTGCAGAAATAGTGTAATAGATCGAGAGCAGGCTGCGCTCCAGGTCACGCTCAAGCTCGGCTTCTGCGACGCCCGGTTGTTGGAAATAACGGATGTACCAGAAGCGATCGTCCATGCCTGGCGGATCCATCGCCTCTGGCGACATGCGCCAAAAGGGCACGGACAACCCCATGACTGCTTTACAAGTCTTTTCATGCAACAGCGCCGTGTTCCAAGCGACGACACAGCCCCAGTCGTGGCCAATCAGTTTGAACGTGTCATGGCCAAGGGCCGGGGCAATCCCTGCGATGTCAGCCGCAAGGGTGCGAATGTTATAGTCGGCGATAGCGGGCGGACAATCGCTGCCGCCGAACCCGCGCTGATCGGGGACCGCAACCTGAAACCCCGCTTCCACCAAGGGATCGATCTGATGACGCCACAGATACCAACATTGTGGGAAGCCATGCAACAAAATGACTAACGGCCCTTTGCCTTCGACGACCGTGCGCAAACGTACGCCATTGGTTTCAATCATCTGAAAGTTTCGCTGTTTCATATTGCATCTCCTTGTTCTTCTTCTGTCTGCGAATGAAGAAGAACGCAAGCCCTCATTTCCCCCTCTCCGTTGACGCCGAGACGCTGAACCTTTAGTTTGCCCTGTCGTTGCGACGTGACTGGATGTGTCCTCATACGACGGATGAACTATGACCACAACACGATTGCCTGAGAGCATTGCCAAACGTTTACACTTACCCTTAATTGCAGCGCCGATGCTGTCTGTGTCGGGGCCTGAATTAGTAATAGCTGCTTGTTGTAACGGTGTGATTGGCGCATTTCCCGTCGCCAACGCCCGTACGGTCGAAGGGGTACAAGCGTGGCTGCAGCAGATCGAAACTGTACTCAATGCTGTGGCTGAAGCGCATCCTGAGCAGCCGCCTGCTCCATTCTGCCCTAACCTGATTATCAAACGCGCGGAACTGAAGGACGAGCTGGCTTGCCTGGTGCAGCATCGTATCGAGATGGTGATTACCAGCGTGGGGTCGCCGGCGGAAGTGATCGGTCCTCTGCACGACATCGGCTGTCTGGTATTTGCGGATGTCGCCACCTTACGGCACGCCGAGAAAGCGATTGCTGTAGGGGTGGACGGTCTTGTGCTCTTAACCGCAGGCGCGGGCGGACAGACTGGGTGGATGAATCCCCTCGCTTTCGTTCGCGCTGTTCGCCAGATGTATGACGGTCCGATCATGCTCGCGGGTGGTATTGCGGATGGATATGCGTTATGGACGGCGCAGGTGCTGGGATGTGATCTTGCGTACATGGGCACGAAATTCATCGCCACCAAGGAAAGTTTGGCGGCTCCCGATTATAAACAGATGTTGGTCGATACAAGCATGGACGATGTGCTGCTGACCCAAGCGTTTACAGGCTTGGATACGAACATGTTGCGCCCCTCCATTATTGCTGCCGGACTGGACCCGGCTAGCCTTCCGGCGCGTGTTTCCGCCGAAGAGGCAGCGAAGAACTTCAGTCACGAAGCCTTACGTCCTGGACCACGACGTTACAAAGACATCTGGAGCGCTGGGCATTCGGTCTCCGGCGTGGCGCGGATACAAAGCGCCGCCGACCTCATTGCGCAAACGCGGCAAGAGTATCAAGACGCCCGTGCTCAGACGGCTCGTCTGTTGCAGTGATAATTGTCTCACTGCGGTGTTGCTATCACCTGATCTATGGGCGTTAAGAAGATTATGCCTCGCTTAGCGCTCTACTTACTATACGATAGTGCTGCTGACATGCTTGATGTACTCTCGGATCACACAGACAGGTGAGAACCCAAGCGCAGCATAGAGTCGTTTGGGCGGCTCGCTTGCGAGGGCCCCGATCAGGATTTGTTCTGCGCCTTGATCGCGAGCAAAGGCCGTTGCCCGGGCGATAATGGCCGTGGCGATGCCGCGTTTGCGAAAGCTGGGTAGGGTGAATAGGTCCTCGACGATGCCCATGCCGTTGGCGCAAAACACCACGGCTCCGTAGGCGCAGTCCACTCCAACCTCACAGGCGGGGAAGAACTGAAAGGTAAGCCCGTCAAAGTGGAGCACAAGGCATGACAGAGAAGGCATGCAAGAACTGCCGAATGATCAGCAACGGTCCTGTTTGCCCGAACTGCAAGGCCACCAATTTTAGCGACGACTGGACGGGTTTTATTGTCGTTCTAGAACCTACAACCTCAGAAGTTGCAAGGCTGATGGGGATTAAGGTACCTGGAAGATTTGCAATCCGGGTAAGGTAGCGCCAGAATGCTCTCTATTCTATGCTCTGCCGCTATAGTCGGTGAAGCTGCACGCACCGCAGACCCATCTCTGAACCGGCTTTGAATGAGCCGCCATCACTGCGCCACAGCGAGGACATTTTCGATTTTTCAGCTTAGCAGCAGTCGGGGACACTTCGTAAAGTTCGCTCCTCATTCTTTGCTTCTTTTTCTTCTTCGCAGGTGTCTGCTGCTGCTGCGGCTGCGGTTTCGACATCGTGACGCGTCCCGGTTCCCGGCGGGTATTTAGTGTTGAGTTTCGATTTCCAATCGAAACCTTGATAAAAGCCGAATATCGCCCGTTGCCAACAGAGCCGATGAGAGTGAAGCTTGATGGCACAAAAATCCGTTTACATAAGATTCCAGGTTCCTAAGGAAGCAGCTGACAAAGCTTACCAACTATTACAGGTAGCTAAGGACACAGGAAAGCTTCGAAAGGGAACAAATGAATCCACCAAAGCGATAGAGAGAGGAATCGCTAAGCTTGTTTTGATCGCAGAAGATGTTGAGCCACCACAAGTCGTTGCTCATCTACCCATCTTGTGCGACGAGCGA
>CAZUFQ010000014.1:0-20205 GCA_964618735.1 uncultured Enterobacteriaceae bacterium | reverse complement strand
AAAGAGTTACCCTGATGGGATAACGGGAGATGGATAAGGAAAAGTAGCCCGCCTGTCACACTGGACAGATAAGCGCTACTCCATATTCCAACGCGACGCAACGTTAGTATTCAAACCTGCTCAGGTTGCTGAGCAAAAAAAACCGGAATCGTAACCACGACTGGGATGAGGTGAGGACGAACACGCATGCTGAAAATCATGCTGTTTATTGATGGCACCTGGCTGTATTCCAACACGCCAAAGCTGGCCGAATCATATGGAAAAGGTGATTTCCAAGTTGACTTTGGTCAATTACCGAAAGTATTGGCGGAAGAAGTGACCAGGCAGCTCGGCGGCGTCGAGGCGCATGTCGTGCGGACTTACTTGTTTGGCAGTTACGCGTCCAATTATGACTTACGGGACGAGGATATGGTGCAACGGCGGCTGGATTTCTTTTCCATGCTCAAAGAGGAGCATCACTACGAGTTAGAAACGTTCCCGGTAAATTTTAAGGGTCGTCGATTGCGGCGTATGGATCGAGACCCGCGCGACCCTTTTGAGCCCAAGGAGAAGTGTGTCGATATCGCCCTAGCCACCGCTATGCTGTACTACGCGGCGATTCCCTACGTCTACGATATCGCTATCGCTGTCGTTGGGGACCAGGATTTCAAACCTGTTCTTCAGCACGTGCGCCGGTTGGGGAAACGAGTCGCAATTGCGAGCATTCAGGGCAGCTGCACGCCCGATTTTGCCGATCCACGCGACGAATCCCGAGTAAAAGATTTCGATATCATTTGGCTCGATCATTTGTTGCAACGACTCGAACTCAAATATGAACGTCATCAACTAGAGTGTCATTCCCCTGCGCATGTTGGAGAGCGCCGCGTGTGGACGACCTTTTATCCACGCAAGGGTCAGAAGTTTTTCTGTGATGCTTGTCGCGTCGAGTTCACGAATCAAAAGCAAGATGCACAACAAGAATTCGTTAACGCTTCGACGGAAGTCAGTGCTGTATACGAGATGCATAGCTCAGGGCAAGCAGGATTGATGCTCAAGGGGGTAGTGAAGAAAAAAATGACGGAACGTGGGTTCGGTTTCATTCATGCTGATAACGATAGTCGTGATTATTTTTTTCATTTTACCGATTTAGGCGAAGGATTGGACTTCGGCGGTCTCGACGAGGGGACGGCGGTTGAGTTTCAGGTGAAGCGAGAACCCAGTGCTGACAAAGCTGGCGCAGCGTATGATATACGAAAAGCGGGAATACTCTAGGGATTAAAAGCGTCAGCATCAACTTCTCGTACGCCGGCAATGGAAGCAAGAGTAAAAATGGCGTCGGCTTGCTGTGGGTTTAATTCTACCCGTTCATAAAAGATTGAGGCTTGTTGTTGACTTTGTAGATCAAGTAGCGCGACCTCGAAGGGAAAGAGGTAGTCACCCACTCGACGGTAGTCTGACAACTCCATGCGTTTGGTGACCATTCCATTGTCAGCGTGCATGTCTACGCGCCGCAATTGGAAGGTCTGCGGCTCAAACCAAAGAGAGATTTTTTCTTTATCCGAGCTGGAACAAGTGACCTGGCTCCAGCCGAGGTCCGTGTCAAAGCGAATGGTACATGCCTCTGCAGTGAGTGGCAGCACAGGAGCGCCAAGCAAGAGCCCGAAAATTTCGCGCGGCGGAAAAAAGACACGGGGTAAGCGCGCGACATTCTCTGCAGTGGCGGGGCCGCGATACAGGATTTTTTCTCTGGGGAAATAGGTCGAAAGTCTGGAGCCGTTCGAGGTGACAAGTGCAGCAACACCGATGGGTGAGAATAATTCCCAGCGAAAGCGATCGGGAGTCGCAACGGCAATGGCCTGTTTGGCTGTACCCTTCTCGTTTGTGTCTTTGTACACAACCCGAGCGAGGCCGCGTAAACTTGTCAGCGCCTGCCGCCGGGCCTCGAGCTTATTCAAAAGCTCTTGGGCTGAAGGCGCGGAGCCGGGTGTTGGCGGAGGCGGAAGGGTGGGGGAACGGAGGGCCGTACAGCTCCCAAGGCCGAGCGCCAACACGCACAGCACAGGCAAGGCAAAAATATGCAGACGCTTGTGTCGAGCTGGGCGGCTCCAAACTGATACTCTGTCCATATCGTTTTGTTGGATTCATGACCA
Organism: uncultured Enterobacteriaceae bacterium; assembly: GCA_964618735.1. Taxonomy (GTDB): domain Bacteria; phylum Desulfobacterota; class Binatia; order Bin18; family Bin18; genus SYOC01. Next base: position 18,076 of record CAZUFQ010000014.1, on the reverse strand, counting down.
TCATGCCAGCCCTTCGATTGCACTTACGATAAACTCCAGCTGGCAGCCAGGAATTGCAAGCAGAGACCTAAGATTACCTCGTTAGAATGCTCGCTTTCGCGGGAGAGCGACAAAACCATCCCCTATCTATACAAAGGCAAGTTGATAGGCGATACGTACTTCTCTAGAGTTTTAGATCCCCTTGTTACTGGTTCCCGTCAAGGCGTCGATTTTTGTGCGTAAGCGCTGCATTTGGTCAGGCTCTTTCGCGTGATCAAGCGCCTGATTATATGCCTGGACGGCATCTGTGGTCCGTCCCGCTTTCCCGTAAGCGTCGCCCAAATGCTCAATGATCGTAGGGTCATTCCCGACGAGTTCAACCGCACGTTCCAACTGCTCGACCGCTTTGGCGTAGTCCCCGCGTTGATAATACACCCAACCGAGACTATCAACGTAGAAGCCATCGTTAGGTTCAACCTTAATCGCGCGACGGATTAAGGTTTCTGCTTCATCAAGCTTCGTGCCCTGCTCCGCCCACGTATAGCCCAAATAGTTAAGCGCTGCCGCGTTTTCAGGGTTCAACTGAATCGCTTTCTCCATGTGCAAGATACAATTGGGTTTGTCCTTGAGTTCATCGTATACCGCTCCCAAAGTGAAATGATATTGATCATTATCTGGGGCAAGCACGGTCATCTTTTCCAAAATCTCGATCGCATGTGTTCGGTCTCCGTTCTCGCGATAAAGTGAAGACAGAAAACCCAGGAGGTCTAGATCGTCTTTCTTCAAAGCGAGCGCTTGTTCCGCCTCGCTGATCGCTTGATCAAGTTTCCCTTGGCGCTGATAGATATAGCTCAAGTATAAGCGTGCATCAGAGTAATACTCCGACCCAGGTTGAATACGGGACAATTCTGCGACAGCTTTCTCGTCATCTTTTGCTTCTGTATACACGGAGCCCAGAAAGTAGCGTGCTCGATCGTTCTCTGGTTGTGCAGCAAGAACAAGATTCAGCTCAGTAATCGCCTTGCTATAATCGCCCTTTTCACGGTAGATCAGGCTAATTTTGACCCGAGTTTCCTGCGGATCCGCTTCAATCCTCTCCAACTCGCGAAACTGCAATAAGGCGTCATCAAGTTTTTTCTGACCAAGATAGAACCCACCCAGCCGTTTCCGAACATGGATGCTCTGAGGATTAGCCGCCAGGGCCTTCTGATAGATTTCTATGGCTTTTTCTGGTTTTTTCTGTAACTCATACACGAGCCCGAGATCCAGCAATACCAGTTCAGACTGGGGATTCAGTTTGAGCGCTTTCTCGTAATAGAATTCGGCTTTATCAAGTTGATTGGCGGCACCGTGGACTTGTCCCAGGTAATAGTAGCCTAGGACAGAGCGGGGACGCAGCTCGACCAGTTTGTTCAGCACCGCGACTGCTTTGTCAAATTTACCTTGTTTGGCATAAAGAGTGCCAAGATAGAGATAAGGCTCTTGGCTTTTGGGAGAGTGCGCCAATACTTTCTCATAAATCGCAGCAGCTTCAGTTTCTTGGTTGGTAGAAGACAATAACCCTGCCAGCAGCAACTGCGCCTCTTCATTGTCCGGCTCTTGTTCAACAACTTTCCGGCAATGTTCTAGGGCTTCGTTGAGCTTGCCTTTCCGTACGTAGAGAGTCGCAAGACGCAAACGAAGGAAGGGCATATCTGGATCATTTGCGACTGCTTGTTCTAGTTCTGTTAAGGCTGTGTCCTGATCACCTCGATCAAAAGCAACTTGTCCCTTGAAGAAATGCCCCAACGCTTGATCTGCTGGCGTGAGCACCACGGGTTCACCGGGGATCTTAAACGGTTGCGTAGACGTCGGCGTTGGTGTGAGTGGAGGAGGATTAGTGGAACGAAATGCTGCACATGCGGAGATGAGCATGCTGCAGAGGACGGCGAAAAAAACACGGGAGAACCCCGTTAGCATCGTAACGGACATGATTATTCAGGATTAGCATGGTCTGAAACGACCGGTCAATGTGGGAAACTTGGCGTCACCGTCGGCAATACTGTTGTTCACGATATTCTACACGTCCCTGCCGAATCAATAGTCCCAAATGGAGAAGCATAGAGTTCTTTTCCACTGCATCAATCCAGACAACATTACTATAATCTTTTCGGTAAACAATCCGTTTCTTGATGATCTCTTCCAGCGTCCGCGGCTCAGCGAGGAAGTCGAGTAGGCGTTGTTCTCGATCATAAATAATATCGAGATATTGTGTCACCAGTGCGTACTGATTATCTTCGCAGATCCCAGCTTCATGGAAACTGATGAGGGCTTTTGCTCCAGCATCGCGAATACGCCGGAGCGAGACAATCGAATTCACCAAGTCGGATGTCGCGTCACCGTAGACTGGACCAAACCACGTGAGGTCCCAATCTGCAACGAACAACATCCCTTCCTCCTCGAAGAAGAAACAACAATGGCCGCCAGTGTGGCCAGGCGTATGCATCACGCGCATGCGGGTGTGGCCGAAATCGAACACCTCACCATCTGTGAACTCGATGATGTGGTCTCGAGGCTGGTAATAATACTTTTCAACAATCACTGGTTTCCACGCTTCGGTGGCCGCTTCGTCCATGCCGTAATACTCAAAAATGGTGTCAATTGAACGCAGCGCTGGCGCGTCGAGCACATGCATGTACAACGGAGATTCAGGAAACAACGAATTTCCAGCGCCGTGGTCTTCGTGATAATGACTGTTGAAGAGCATATCAATTTTATGCGTTGGGAGTTCATGGTACAGCTCGCGGATCATGAGCGATGGGTCAATAAGCGCAGTAACCTCATCATCAATAAAAATCGAATTCCCGTACGGATATTTTCCGTTCTTTTTACCAATGATGACTTTGATTCGACCAAAGCTGCGGACATCCACGTCAGATGTTCCTCCTACTTCCCTCCTGCCGCAATTCTCTGCAGGATTATAAAAGCAGAATAAGAGCATTCTTCCATGGAACACGCAATCTACGATCTCCGCCAGCTGTTTGCTCTCCGAGAAGTGTTAGAAACCTTGGATGTAACCGCGCCGCCCACAGCATGCCTCTTGGGTATGGAGTCTTCCGGGTCATGGCGCCGGGTTGGACTCTTGTGTGGTTCGTTTAATCCTTTGACCTTAGCGCATACGGGGTTAGCCGAGCGTGCGCGTACAGTGGCTGGGCTTGATAAGATCTTGTTTACGCTTGCCAAGGTGACTGTAGACAAGGAACGCGTGACCGGCCTGAGCCTAGAGGATCGTTTGCTCTTGCTGACATTGTATGCGCAGCGACATGCGCAGGTCGGCGTGACGCTGGTCAACCGTGGCCTCTATTTTGAACAAGCACAAGCGTTTCGTTCGCTGCTAGGATCAGAGATTGGACTCTCGTTTGTTGTAGGAATGGACAAATTGGTGCAAATTCTCGACCCTAAATACTATCGAGACCGAGATGCGGCTTTGCAGCAACTCTTTGCTCTCGCCTCCTTAATTGTCGCTAACCGTGGAGTGATGGCTCGCGCTGCATTTGACGAGTTACTTGACCAGTCTGAAAATCGTTCTTACCGCTCGTATATTTCGTTTTGTCCGCTCGCGGATGAGATCGCCGATGTGTCTGCGACCGCAGTGCGGGAGCGCCTCGCCGCTGACGAGCAAGTTGATGAACTTGTCCCTCAGGAGAGTGCTGCATTCCTGGCAGAAACACGAGCTTTTTATCCACCGCTATCTCAAGGTGACGCTCAGGTCGATGCATATGCGGTGCGCCTACAGATATTCGAGACACTGTACGCTAGCCGCGCTCGAACTGACAGTGAGGTAGACTTCCGCGCGCTTCTGCGCCAGGCAGTTTCTAGAGACGGATGAGAGTTCCTAAGGGCTATTTCTGAAAAGCTAAAGACAACCGGCGCGTGGAACGCGCCCTACTTTGCTGATCCATCGCATTGCGATGGGGTGACAGTAGCCGAGGGTTTCAACCCACGGCGGGCTGTGGGCCTAGCAGTGGCGCCCGGCGCCGCTTACGCAGCGGCATCTTCTTGATAATGCGCAATCGGAATACTGACATGCTCAGTGATTTGGTCGCTGTGGGCAGCGATCTGACGCATCTTTTTGTAGACTCGGGCTTGGTGATACCGCTCCCCACACTTGTTACACACCCAAGCGGGAACGTCCTCGATAATGACGAGTGACTGACCATGGCGAAAGTACTCACGTCCTTGCGTTGCTTCCAGAATTCCTTCACAGCACCGGACGCATACTTCACCTGTCATATCCACTATTTTTTTACGTCTCATACGCCGTCACTATAACAATAAGCTGGCGAGTCTGAAATGGCTGAACCACCGCCGTCAGTCCGCGCCCATCCAGGGCTGTTCCTTCGATAACATACTTGGGACGATCAAGTTTGTCTTTCTCTCGCCGCACAATTTCCCCGTTCAGCAGTGCCGTCTCAAGGTCTTACTCGGTAAAGTCGTCGTTCTCCAATTCGTTTTCTACATGAAGAGAAAGGACATAGGCTCTTTGCTGGATCAGAGTTTGGATCTGCTGCAAGATACGAGCATACATAGTTGAAAAAGACAACTGGCGCGTGGTACGCGCCTTACTTTGCCTGTTGTGCCACGGGCAGCTTGCCTGCCCGTGAGATTCCCACGGCTGGACAAGCCAGCTGTGGCACCCGGCGATGGGGTGACGGTAGCCGAGGGTTTCAACCCACGGCGGGCTGAGGGCTCATTCCCACGGCTGGACAAGCTAGCCGTGGCACCCGACAAATGTAGGCTGGGATGAAGCGAAGCGTATCCCAGCCAGCTAGGGAAATCTGCTGGGTTTCGCAAGGCTCAACCCAGCCTACAGGGCTATTGCATATAGAGTAAACACTCAGGAGTACCACAGCCGCTTGGCTGTCCATATTGATTTGACGGAGGGCTCAGTGCATAAGGACCTCTACATATTGGAGAGTTAGGCTCAGGGTCCGGGTCGGAGTCGGACATATAACGCCTGATCATCGAAGATCCTGCATTATTCAGTCCACAATTAGCAGCATGGGTACTTAGATCGCGGTCCGCAAACATGAAGCATCTTTTCCGGGCATCTGCGTCACAAGGATACGCCGCCCTACAATTGCTATATTCTATATCATGTGTCTGACAAGCTTGATCTATATGGAAGGCACACCAAGATATGGATTCGAAGAGGACACTCCCTGTTTGTGTGCCACTGTCGGCTTGTCCGACAGTGTAAGTGGCTACACGGTTAGCAAGCTAACCGTGGCACACCAAACTCCAAATCTTGGTGTGTTCCGCATATAGGGCATCTATTGGTGCCAGGGCATTAGCTCTTTCCTGTGGCGTGAGTTCATTCCAGGGACGTGAATAGCCTCCTGTCCAATCGGGTCCACACCAATTGCCATACAGTTTCGATAATCCATACGGATCGGTATTCGAGGTTGGCTCTCCCCCCACATACGCATACGTATTGATCCCCCCTACCAGCCCGATCGGGTCACTCTCGATATAACGGCCTGTGAGTGGGTTGTAATCGCGGGCCATGTTGTAGAAGAGCCCGGTCGCCTTGTCAAAATACTGCCCAGGGTAGCGCAGATTGTAGGTAAAGGTCCCAGTCGGTTGGATCGTGCCAAAGGGTTCGCTGTCCCACCGCCACACCACCACATTGCTTACGTTGACGATGGTGCGTGGCGCGTTCAGGTGGTCGGCATAGATAAAGAAGTGGTTTGCTCCCTGCAGCACTGCGACGGGCGTGTCACCTAAATAGACGGTCTCCTGCACGACCTGGCCCTGCGGCGTGTATTCTCCCAGCAGATGCCCGGCTTCGTCGTAGATAAACACCTGCCCGGGTTTGGTCACCCGCTGCCCTAGTCCATTGAGTCCATACTGCACCGTCCCTTGCGTTGTGCTGACCTGTTTCAGCCGCCCACGACCGTCATAGGTGAAGTTGACGCCGTCTCTGGTGATATTGCCCGCCTGATCGTAGCTGTAGGTGCGTGGATGGAGCCCGGCAATGTTCGCTAACTGATTGCTGCTCGGGACGTAAGCGTAGGTGTCGGCTCCGGGAGTCAGGGTCGCACTCTTCCGGTTCCCGTTCACGTCGTAGTCATAAGAGGCCGGACTGTTGCCGGACACATCTTTTAATTGACCAAGCGCGTCATAACCAAATTGCTGGTTCTGCGTGGTATCCGTGTCCGTATAGCCCGTGATGCGGCTGGCCTGGTCATACCCAATTTGCCGCACCCGCCCCGGCCCTACATCATAATCCGCCGCCCGGCCATCCTGATCGAACTGCCGGGCATACGCCGCACCGTTCCCCCACGTCCAGGAACGCGCCGGGCCGAACGGTTCATATTGAATACCAGTTAGGAGCGGGACGTTATTGACATCGAGTTCGGTGACTTGCCCTTTGGTGTAGGGATAGGTCACAACCTGACCGGACGGATAGGTCAGCGACGCCAGCCGTCCGTTGGTGTCATAGCCATAGATTGTCGTTAAACTCAGCGTCCCGACTTTCTGGGTCTTGCTCAGTACCCGCCCGTGCTGGTCATACGTCCAGTTGGTTTGCCCGGTCCCATCGTTCATCTGCGTCAGGTGGCCGAGCCCGTTCGCGCCCTGATCATAAATGAAGGTGGCTCCTCCGTCCGCATAAGTGAGCGCTGTCACCCGGTTGAGCGCATCATAGGTGTAGGTCGTCGTTGTGCCGCGTGCATCGATCCTCCGGGTACGATTGCCTGCCGCATCGTATACGTTCTCTGTAGCGCCGGTATCAGGGCTTTTCGTGGTCGTCAGGTCGCCGAGCCAGTCATAGCCATAGGCGGTGACGAAGCTGCGCGGGTCGGTCACACTTTTCAGTTGGTCATTCACGTCATAGCCCAAACGAGTGACGCCGGCGTTGGGGTCCGTTATCTGCACCAGACGGTTCAGGGCGTCGTAGGCGGTGGCCGTGAGGTTGCCGAGCGGATCGGTCACGCCGGTGAGATTGCCGTCCGTATCGTAGTCGTACTTTGTCGTCTGTTGCTGCGCGCCGAGCTCTTTGGCCAGACGGTTGACCTCATCGTAGGCATGTGCACGGGTCTGCGTCAGCACATTGCTGGGATCAAACACTTCCTCCTTGATGCGATTGCTCGTGGCGTCGAGCGTGTACGTGAGAGAGTTGCCGAGTTGGTCGCTGATCTGTGTCAACCGATGGGCGTCATCATAGCGGTAGGTCAGAAACGAGCCATCCGGCAACGTGATCTTGGTCAGTTGGCCGACCTTATCATAGTCATACCGGGTGATTTCGGTCCCGACCGTGCGGGAGGTCAGCCGCCCACGGACATCGTAGGTGAGCGTAGTCAGCAACCCGTTGGGATTCTGCAGGGTCAGGGGGCGACCGTCCGCGTCATGGCTCAGGATGCGGGTGACCTGACCGAGGGTATTGGTAACGGTCGCAAGCGCGCCCGTGCTGTCGTAGGTGAAGCGGGTCACGTCCGCAATATCCGTGCGAGAGCCGTCCATGGTCAGCACCTGACCGAAACCATTGTAGGTATATTTCCAGGTTCGCGTTGAAGCAGGAGTCCTGATAGTCTTCTGCAGCAGATTTCCATGGGCATCATAGGTGAAGGTGGTGACACGATTCGGTTCGGTGATCTGCGTCGGGAGATGAAAAATCGCATGCCAGGTGGTGGTGATCGTGCGCGCCAGCGGCGTGCCCGCCGCCTCGGTGCAGGAGAGTTCCAGCCCGTGCGCATCGCGCACGTAGGTGGGGACATGGTCGTTGAAATCGGTGCGGCTGGCGAGAAACCCGTTCTTGTCATAGGTGAAGGCTTTGCCGCCTGCCGTGGGGACGGGGACGCCGGTAACGGCGACCGGTTTCAGCACGCCAAAGAGGTTGACGAGCTGATAGCCGTGCGCATTCCCCCGGGCGTCGGTCACGGTGACGTTGCCGTCGCGGTTGTACGTGACGCTGCCCTCTTTGTTGTAGATGATGGTCGTTTTCTCTACCCCGCCGGCATGTTCTGACGACACCGCCTGCCCCCGCGTGCTATAGGCATAGGTGGCAAACCGGACTCCGTTCTCATCGATGATGCCGGTGAGGGCATTGGGAAAAAAAGGATTCTCATAGACATACTGGCGGACGGTGGTGTCCGGATAGGTTACGCTGGTGAGGTTCTTGTTTGCGTCATAGGCGTAAGCGACCACGCCGCCGTCCGGTGCGGTCATCTGGGCGATATGTCCGGCGCCGTCATAGGTAAAACTCAGCGTGTGACCAAAGGGGCCGGTCCCCGTGCTCAGGTGGTTTGCAGCATCGTAGCTGAGCGTAGTGGTGAGCCCGGCGCGAGTGGTGATAGAGCGCAAGCGTCCGTCGAGCGAGTAGATTTCTACGCTGTCATCTGCCGTTGTCAGTTGCCAGCCGCTCTGGAGCTGACGACCGAACCGTTGCCCGAGGCTGATCATAAGCGGAGCCAAACGGCTGGTGACATCGGGGTCGGATTGCCACACCCCATAATGTTCTGGGTAAATGTGTCCACATATCCGTCAGCGCGGATGGCCTGGATGGGAGTTCGACTGGTCAGCCGCGCATAGTTCACAAGGGGAAGTGCCGGTATGATCAGCGCCCGGTGATAGGTGCTGCGCCAGCCCGCGCCAAAAGGTGAAGCGGTGGTATCCTGGTTGTTGTAGTAGCGTTGCAGCGCCAGCCCGGTGTGGGGTGCGCCGACAAAATCGGTCTCGACCTGAAACTTGTTACCCGTCGCCGCATTGATCGGATTGCCTTCCATGCATCTCGTCACACCGCTGTCAGCAGAAGTGGGACAGCCGTTGAAACTACCCGTGGGAACGGCGGCGTTGGGCGTGCCGCCGGAATTTGCGCCGGGATTTCCCGGGGCAGAGGGAGCACCAAGCGTTTTGGGCAGGCGCGTTTGGATGGGAGAGGAGGTGCTCCAAGTGCCTAGTTGATTAGTCCAGTTCTCATAAAAATAAGGGCTATCGACATCGTAAGAAACGGCCACGTCACCAAAGCTGTTAGTATCTTTGTTTCCTCCTGTTATGATAGCGTTGAGATCCGTGCAGGCACCTCCATAGAGGTGCCAGTAGACGACTTGGCCATCCCTTACTTCAAAGCGACGATATAGCCCCAAGTCTCCCGTTGAACATCCACTGGAGTCAAGCTGGACCGAAATATTGCCTATTTCGTCTGTTATGACTGCTGCAGTGACGCTTTCACCATCTCCAGCAGTGATGTCAGCATTGATATCCTTGACCCCCTAATCAAAGGGCTTGCCGGTGTAAAAATAGACCTCGGCGCTGACAGGTAGAACAGTGACGAAAAGAGAGAGGGCGAGGAGGACAGCAAGTATTGTTGTTTTTGTATAGCTGAATGCGTGAACAAATCCGTGGCAAGAAGAAAGAAGAGATGTAGAGGCGGTCACGGTTCCTTCTACTTGAGCTTCGTTTACAAATCAGTGGGCAGAGTATTGCACACTTTTCGTATAAGTAAACAGAGCCGAGCGAATTGCAAGTCAGTCAGACAGTCGATCAGTCGGACGGTCAATCGGTCTGACAGTCGAGGAGAGAAAAGATCAAAGGGCAAAAAGCTAAAGTGAGGACTGGGATCTTTTACGCAGCAAAGCGGTCAGGTAACCTCATTAGATAACTCCGTGTCTTGAAAAAAATCGGACGATACCGAATCGATTTGTGAGGGAGGAGTGTATGGAAGCTGTTCGGCTGCATCAGATTATCGAAAACGATGGTGAACTGACGGTCTCGAATTTGCCCTTTAAAAAAGGCCAACATGTTGAAGTCATTGTGTTGACAGAATTACCACAAGAATCGGTTCCTTCGACATTCACGGCAAAACAACTACGTGAGTCTGACTTGATCGGCCTTTGGCAAGACCGAACGGACATCACCGATAGCGCCGCTTATGCGCGCTCGCTCCGGGACACTGCCCAGCACCGGCAGAGGTAATCCGTGTTGCTTTTAGATACAGATGTCATGATCGACCTTCTGCGGCGGTATCCACCAGCCGTTACCTGGCTGGAGTCCCTTGGAGAAGAAGAAATTCGTTTGCCGGGATTTGTCGTCATGGAATTGCTCTAAGGGTGTCGCAACAAAACCGAACAAGAACAGTTAGAAAAGACACTGCAACTATACGTTATAACGTGGCCATCATCGGAAGCGTGTAATGAGGCTGTGGCAGTCTTCGCCAGCAATCACTTGAGTCAAGAAATAGGCCTACTTGACGCTCTTATCGGCCAGACCGCTGTTCATTTACAGGTTCTGCTCTGTACGTTTAACCAGAAACATTACTCGGCGATTCCTTTTCTCCAAACACTTCAGCCGTATAACAAGGCATTGTAGAAGAGAAAGCAAAAGCATTGTAGGCTGAAATGAAGCGAAGCTGAATCCCAGCGGACCATAGACAACGCGCCGGTTTTCGTTCGGCTCAACCTAGCCTCCACTACTGGTTTCCCTACTATCGAGATGGTAGGTTGTCCCCCGCATTTTGACTAATCCAGGAGCTGCTATGGCACGGAAGAATCGACGTTCCTACGGACCAAAGATCGATCCCCGCCCAGTGGACCCTTCTATTAGCGTTGTCGAGCTGATTGACCAGACTTTTCTTTCGTACAACGCCGGACGGCTGCGTGAAGCGGCGCAACTTTTCTCGCGCAAGATGCTAGAACCAGATGTCACGATTGGTCTCAGCCTGACCGGCGCCCTTACGCCTGCAGGGCTTGGCATCTCTTGTCTGATTCCGTTGATCCAAAGCGGCTTCGTCGATTGGATCGTCTCCACCGGCGCCAACCTCTATCATGATACTCATTTCGGCATCGGTTTGAACTTGCATCAGGGCTCTCCTCATGTGAGTGATGTGACGCTACGCGAAGAAGGGGTCATCCGCATCTACGATATTTTCTTTGATTATGAAGTGCTGCTGGAGACCGATGCGTTCTTTCGTCAGGCGATCTCGGCGCCGGAGTTTCAGAAACCGATGAGCACCGCGGAGTTTCACTACCTCATGGGTCGCTACGTGCGTGAGCGGGAAAAGGTCTTGGGGCAAAAACGCCGCTCCCTGTTGTCGGTGGCTGCTGAATATGGTGTGCCAATTTACACTTCTTCTCCAGGCGACAGTTCGATCGGTATGAACGTGGCCGCGAAGGCGCTCTTAGGCAACAAGTTGATCTTTGATGTTTCCCGTGATGTGAACGAGACGGCGGCGATTGTGTATCAAGCGAAAGCGCACGGCGGCAAAAGTGGCGTCTTCATTCTTGGCGGCGGCTCGCCGAAAAACTTTGTGTTACAGACGGAGCCGCAGATTCAAGAAGTGTTAGGGCTGGCGGAGAACGGGCACGACTTCTTTATTCAGATCACTGACGCCAGGCCCGATACCGGTGGACTCTCTGGGGCCACGCCAAGCGAAGCGGTGTCCTGGGGGAAGGTTGATCCTGATGCGCTGCCGGACACCGTTGTCTGTTATACTGACTCTACACTGGCCTTACCGTTAATGACTGCGTACGCCATGGCCACGCATGCGCCCCGTACTCCCAAACGCCTGTATGATCAACGTGAAGCATTATTGAACACCCTCACCGAAGAATATCGCAAGAAAGATTCATAATCACACCAGCTATGGGCATCTTATCACTCGAAAAAGAGAAGGAACGCGCTATTGCTGCCGCCTTGGAGGCTGGCGCTATTATTCGTTCAATCTATAACACCACCTACGCGGTTGATTATAAGGGCAAAGACAATCCGGTCACGAGAGCCGACCACGAAGCGAATCTCAAGATTCACGAAATCTTGCAAGGAGCGTTTCCTGAGGACGGCTGGCTTTCTGAAGAGACGGTGGATTCTCCCGCGCGGCTCTCGCGCCAGCGAGTGTGGGTGGTCGATCCCATGGATGGCACCAAAGAGTTCATCCAGAAGATTCCTGAGTTTGCGGTTTCCATCGCCTTAGTTGAGGACGGAACGCCTGTGCTTGGCGTTACGTACAATCCCCCCACTGATCAACTCTACTGGGCTGTGCGTGGCCACGGCTCTTGGCGCCAAGCGCAAAGACTGCACGTATCGCCTCTCGCGCGACTGGCAGAGGCGACTATTCTCTCTAGTCGTTCAGAGACAAAACGAGGAGAATGGGATGCCTTCAAGAATGCTTTCCAGACCAGACCTACAGGAAGTATCGCCTATAAACTTTCTGTGATTGCGAGCGGCGAAGCCGATGCAAGTTTCACTCTTGTACCCAAGAATGAATGGGATATTTGCGCTGGTCTGCTGATCCTAGAAGAAGCCGGCGGTAAAGTGACCAATCTTGACGGGAGTCCGGTGGTGTTCAATCAGTTGAAAACCCTATTGCCAGGGTTGGTTGCAAGCAACACCTTACTCCATGATCAGATTCTGCAACTCATTGGTCCACGCCCGCGGATTGGCGCCTCTGGCCGAAAATAAGAAGGGTAGAGTTTCGGAACTTCTGCCGGTTTTTAACTTTTTCAATTGCACCGTTTGCCAAACGGTGCGCGTCCTTCATCCGTGCGTTTACTGCGACCATGGGGTTTAATCTGGTCTATCACTTTTGGCTCCGTAGCACACGACAGCAATGAAGAACGCTGACGTTGTTTAGGCTTGGATCAAGCGCTCTTTACCTGCTCGACGACAGGAGAGGGGCATGGTAGGATGCCGGAACTCAAAATAACATGTAAAGGTGTACTGTCGTGCCACCGCTTGCAACCTTATTCCGCCGCGTGCCGAAGCCGCGTTGTCCGTCCTGTCATAAGTGGAATCGCGTCTACCTCACCGGTGGAGTTTTTCTCTCCCACTGTGTACACTGTGGCGCTCCTTTAGGATTGCGACAACCCGCGGCGCTGTGGGGACTGCTTGCGGTCATTGGCGTCGGCGTGTTGGCCTTAGCGGTCGCTATTCCTTTCTTTAACAGGTAAGTGCGCCATGCCTCAGGGAGTACAACTCGCTCAGATCGAACGGATTTTCGAGATCCTCGATCGTTTAGCTATTTCGCGGGAAGCAGTGATCATCCCCCTCCGACCGCAAGGGAGTGGCGACGTCAAACGTTTAAGCAACGGAAAACTTGAGATCCTCGTTCCTGCCGATCTCCCTTTTGATGAGTGGTATGCCTCGCTCGAAGACGCCATCAAAAACGTTTACCCCACTTAAAGACTTCCAAATCGTTTTCCTCCTGTTAATTGCGCTGATCCTGATGATCCAAGGGTGGGGCGACCGTCAAGGACTTTTGAGTCATCCTGCACGGACGCTGTTCGTGGCCGTGTTAGCCGTTAATGTCTTGTTCCTTTTGTTTGTTCCTTTTGAGTTGTTCGAGGGAGGAACGCGAGAAGTGCGACGGCAGCGCTGGCCCACCTTCTTCGCCCTTGGTGCAGTTGGCGCGAGTCTCTGGTTTTTGCCCTATGCGGATCGACGCGAGATCTGGGTCTGGCCGGAGAATGATACGCTACGCTATGTTGGTCTCGGCTGCGTCATCATAGGCGCCGGGTTGCGAGTGGCCGCTATGGCGCAGCTCGGACCAGTGTTTTCTACGTTTGTGGCGATCCAAAAAGAGCATGCTCTTGTAACTGGAGGACTCTATCATTTCGTACGGCACCCTATCTATACAGGTTCGCTGCTTGCAGTTGCCGGTATTTTTCTCGTGTTTCGTAGCCAGCTCGTTTGCATCGCTTTTCCACTTTATTGTGCTGGAACGCTCTGGCGGATACACGACGAGGAACAGTTATTACTAGAAGCCTTTGGTGAAGAGTTCAAAAAATATCGCTCTCGCACCTGGCGGCTGGTGCCTTTTATTTATTGAGGGGCGGTATGGCAAAATAAATAGGCTAAAGGAAGGAAAGGCCTCTAGTCTAGTCCTACTTCTCAAGAGGCAGGTCTTCGCGATTGCCCCATTCGCTCCAGGACGCGTCGTAATTGCGCACCTTGTCAAAACCAAGAAGTCGAAGAGTGAAAAGTCCGTGCGCCGCACGGATACCACCCTGTCAATAAGTGACGATTTCGTTCTCCGGTCTGACTCCGATTTTGTCGAACATGGCGCGGAGTTCCGCGGCAGGTTTAAACTCTCTCGTCTTGCTGTCTACATAGTTTAGCCACTCCAAGTGCACGGCTGTGGGAATGCGTCCCCCACGTTTGGTGCCGCGTGCGTTCTCACCCGTCCATTCTCCGTCGGAGCGCACATCAAGCAGAGTCCGGCCGGCTTGCCCGATCGAATCTTGCATATAATCCCACCGTGCAATGAATTGCTCCTGTACCTGGGGTGTGAAGGCGGCTTGGGGCGGACGCGGTTCAGTCATGGTAACTGGCCGGCCTTCGGCGAGCCATTTGTCCCACCCGCCGTTGAGCACTTTGACCTGCGTGTGACCGTAATACATCAGCGCCCACCAGAAGCGCGTCGCATACAAGCCGCTGAAACTATCATAAGCAATCACCAGTGTATCGCCGCCAATCCCGAGCGCACCCATAGTTTCTGCGAACTGCTCAGGACCCATGATGTGGAGAGCGCCTTCTTTTTCTTTGAGATAATGATGCCCACGAAAAGTAACGGCTCCGGGAATGTGAGCGCGACGGTATGCATCGCGATTATCACAATCCACAAGACGAATATTGGCGTCTTGCAGATGCGTCGCTAACCATTCCGTGGTGACGAGCATCTCCGGACGCGCATAGCCCTGATCTGCCATGATTCATCTCCTTAGTTGTATAGAATCGCTCCAACTGTAGTGCCATGACGATTTGACTGCAAGAGTGAGAGTGTGAGGAGGCTGAAGGAATGGGGCGGGAGGTCGAAGCCATGCACTAACTGGATGCGATCGCCTTGTAAGAGAGGGGTTTTGTTCACACGGTTCACCGGCTAAATTTCGCAAAGCAGATCAACGAAGGAGTATTCGTTATGGAAACGTTACGTTATGAACGCGTAGGACACGTCGGTTGGCTGCGTCTCAATCGTCCACAGAAGCTCAACTCGATGACCGTACAGATGTGGGAAGAAATGCGCACCCTTGGCCGAGAGCTGCAACATGACGCTGATCTCCGCGCGCTTGTGGTGATTGGAGAAGGACGCTCGTTTTCCACTGGCATCGATACTTCACAGTTTGGCGGCAACTTGCTCGGCGCTGGTGACACGAAACCGCCGGCCCCTGGGGAACCTCGGGAAGATCCATTGGTCACTGCTATTCTGCACACGCAGGAAGCCTTTACCTGGCTGGAAGAAGCGCCTTATCCTACGATTGCCGCAGTACGAGGTCATGCGCTAGGAGCTGGAATGCAACTTGCCTTGGCGTGCGATATCCGCGTCGTCGCGCATGGAGCCCAATTTGCTTTGCTCGAACATCGCTACGGTCTCATCCCTGATCTTGGCGGCACCCAGCGGCTGCCGCGTTTGGTCGGGACTGGAAAAGCAAAAGAGTTGATCTTTACCGCGAAGATGATCGACGCTGAAGAAGCGCAACGGCTAGGCCTGGTCGAACAGCTTGTCGATGACAATACTCTGGAGCAGACTGCCGCCGATCTCGCGAATCACATTGCTGCACAAGCACCGTTGGCCGTGCGCCAGGCGAAACGAGCGATCAATGCCGCACTCGATACGCCGATACGGCAGGGCTTACGACTCGAAGCTGAAGGACAAGCGCTGTGCATTCGTTCGGACGATTTCAAAGAAGCGATTCGCGCTTACAAAGAACGGCAGATTCCGCAGTATAAAGGACGTTGAAAGGCGTGAGACGGAAAAACGGAAGGCAAGAACCAGGAAACATGGGAGGAAACGCGGAAATCTTATCGGGAAATTTTGTCAACTCCCTCGACGGCGAAGGTCCTAAGCCCCCATAAGATCAATATGGCCACGGCAATCAGCGATACTGCTGCAGTCCGCAGACCTATTGCAATAATTGTTTCCTGAAGTACGTTTCCTCGCGCTTGTCCAGCGGCTAGCGGCAGCATGGAGTTTCCCGCCCCCCACACTCCAGCCAATATGTTAGCGGTCCATGCGACAAAGCAACCATAGACGGCCAGCCAGAAGCCAATCCGAGACAGCGCACTCGTCAACTTAAGCTTCGGCCACAATAACCCTGCGATCATAAGAAAGAGGCCCTGCATTATTCCAAGTAAATGCGCTGATAACCCGAGGCGCGGCACTGCAAACCGGGGGACAGCAAGTCCCACGAGCAGCGCGAAGAGGAAGAGTAGGATACCCGCTTGAAGCAAGCGATGCCCTTGGCGTAAAGACTCGTCCGGAGCATCCATTAGGTCCCCTGTTTCACATGCAATGCATTCTTGCGGCCCAATGTCAGCCTCAATTGTTGCGGCCCAACCGCATCTGTTCGCATTCTCCCATATTCATATAGAGCTTCCCCTGAGAGACAACACCTGGCTGCACGTTTCTACATACGCGCTACAGAGCAAAGAAGATCCCCGAGCTTTTTTCACAACTCCTTAGCACTGTCTTGTTTTGGCCGCAAGGTTAAATGGGGATACAGGGAGCTTCCTCCGCTTGGCGCCGTCATTCGCGTTGCCACACTTCCGGATTCACTGGCGTGGGTGGACGATGGCCGGAGAGAAAGGCAACAATGTTTTCTGCAGCGAGGGTGGCCATGCGGGTGCGAGTGGCGATGCTGGCGCTCCCCACATGAGGAACAATGAGGCAGTTGTCGAGCGTGAGCAACGGATCGCTCATGGGCAACGGTTCTGGGTCAGTCACATCCAGTGCTGCGCCAGCGATTAAACCATCCCGTAAGGCGAAATAGAGCGCGTGCTGATCGACGATCGGTCCACGAGCGGCGTTGATGAGACAGGCTGTCTGTTTCATTTGTTGAAACTGAGGCGTGGAAATGAGGCCGCGGGTCTCGGCGTTTAACGGTGTGAGCACGACGACAAAGTCCGATTCATGGAAGAGGGTAGGGAGGTCGACTCTGGTGCAGCCTAGCTGTTCTTCGGCTTCTACATTGCGACCCCTGTTCGTATAGAGTACGCGCATGTCAAATCCTCTGGCGCGTTTAGCTACCCCCACGCCAATACGTCCCAAACCGATAATACCTAAAGTGGCGTGATGAACGTCGCGTCCGAGAAAAGCAAACGGATTCCACGCGCCCCAGCGCCCTTCGCGCACGATTCGTTCTCCTTCGCCAATACGGCGGGCGATCGCTAACAGCAATGCAAAAGCAAGGTCTGCTGTAGTTTCGGTGAGGACGCCAGGCGTATTGGTAAAGAGAATCCCTCGCCGCGTAAGTGCTGGAACGTCCACGTTGTCGTATCCCACAGCCATGTTGGCAACGATTTTGAGTTGTGGCGCGTGGTCGAGGAGTTCGTCATCGATTCGTTCTGTGACCATGCAAAGGAGGGCATCCGCAGTGTTGACCTGTTGTAACAACGTTGGTCGAGGAATGATAGCGTCTGGTTCCCAAAGCAAAAGCTCGCCCACGTTTCGTAAAATAATGAGAGCTTCGTCTGGAAGCTTGCGGGTGACGACGATGGTTTTTGCTGACATAATGTTTTCGTCTTTGCCCCTTTCCTTTGGGTCGAGTTTGGCATAGGAACAAACGGCATAAAACCTCAGACCTGAGTGAAAGGCAATCCGCCTGCGTCAAAGGAATGACTGGAGTGAAGCTATGCCGAATCAACCATCGGAAAAAAGTTTGAAACGCATGCGCGCCTACGTGCAAAAGTATTGGGAGAAAACCGGCACCTCGCCCCATCCAGAAAAAGAAGTGACCGAGGCCGTCATTTTAGGACTGGCCGCCAATATCGATGAGGTGGGGCGGCCACTGTGCCCCTGTAATTTTTACCCTGACAAAAAGGCAGAATTGGAGCATAGTCGTGAATGGGTTTGCGCCTGCGACGAGATGAAACAGTGGAAATACTGTCACTGCCTTTTATTCGTAGCGCCAGACGGGATGCCGATTACCGAGCACCTTCCTGAGGACCATGAGGGCCGTCAGATTTACGGCTTGGTGAAAGACCCGACGCCGGACAAAGGGCGCGAGGCGCGTTTCAAAGTTGAGGAACAAAGTGACGAGTAATGACTGAAAGTGAAGAAAAGGAGGAATGGTTTATGAAGATTGGCTTCTTTGCTATTGGCATTGGTCCTGCCGCTGATCCTGAGGTC
>CAZUFQ010000013.1:0-20512 GCA_964618735.1 uncultured Enterobacteriaceae bacterium | reverse complement strand
AGGGAACGCACGCGGATGGTCTTCAGGAATTACTCCGCGTCCTTGCGGCGTAGTGAAAAACGGAATGCCGGTCGCTTCAACAAACTGCCGCAGTTCTGCCGTGGCGCTGGACCACAGGATGCCGCTGCCGGTAACGAGCAGTGGACGCTGGGCTTTGGTGAGGAGATCAATCGCACGTTTGATTAGTGCGGGATCGCCAGCGGGGCGCGCATCAACCCGATAATTTTCTGGCCAATAGAGCTTTTCGTCATCAACTTTCGCAGAGAGAATATCTCCGGGAAGATCAAGGTAAACCGGCCCTTTCTTGCCATCCATCGCTTCACGGAACGCAAGGCTGACGTATTCAGGGATGCGCGAAGCGATGTCTACGCGATAGGCTGCTTTCACGACCGGCTTCATCATTGCTACTTGATCCATCTCTTGAAACGAATCCAACGTCGTTGCGCGCATTGGGGCCGATCCGCCAATCGCGACGATCGGCGCGGCGTCCGCCCAAGCATTCGCTAATCCCGTCACAGCATTTGCTGTCCCTGGCCCCGAAGGCGTGATACAAATTCCAGGTTTGCCGGTCACACGAGCATAGGCGTGCGCCATCATGGCGGCGGCTTGCTCGTGACGTACATAAATACCTTGCATGCCCAGGTCGAGGCTGGCGCCAGCCGTGCCGCTGGTTGGTCCGCCCATCATAAAAAAGAACGTGTCTACGCCCTCGTTTTTGAAACATTGCGCGATGATTTGATCGCCACGTAGAGTACCCATGACTTTGCCTCCTTTTTCTTCTTATTGAGACTGCGAGAATCTGCTATGCCCTTTTCTCCTACGGGACCCGGATGTGTCAAGGGACTGTGTCTTCGAAGGATTTTTAGATTCTCTGAGTTGTCCAAGGAAAAGATGTGTGTCAAAGTGAGGGGCAGTCAATGGGCCAGGAGCACGTAGTGAGCGCACGCAAAGGCAAAGAGCTTGGAAAGTATATCGTGGCGGACCCAGAAATCTGCCATGGCCAGCTGACATTCAAAGGCACTCGCATCTTTGTGAAAGATGTACTTGCGATGCTGGCGAGAGGATACGACTGGGAGCGTATTTCCTATGAATTCGATGGACGGGTCAGTTTTGAAGCGATTGCTGAAGCGATTGCCCTGGCTTCTGAGGCGTTGATTGAAAAAACTGAAAAGCAACATCGCGCGGCATGAATGTTCTTGACGAGAATATTGTAGTGTCGCAACGAGAGTTGTTACGCTCGTGGAAGATTCACTTTCGATGCATTGGCGGGGAGGTTGGACGGTTAGGAATGAAAGATCGCGAAGAAATTATTCCTCTTCTGCATACTCTACGGCAACCGACTTTTTTCACTCGCGATCATGATTTCTACAAACCTCTTTTACGCCATCGTAGCTACTGCCTCGTGTGTCTTAATGTGGAATTTGATGAAGCTGCGGAATATATCCGTCGCTTCTTACGACACACTTCCTTTCGTACTCGCGTTCAACGCATGGGCAAAGTCGTACGTGTTCGCTCCAGTAATGTCAGCTATTGGCAAGTGGACCTAAGAGGAGAGCAGTTACTTCCCTGGATTTAGCCTGCAGATGGAAACTCCCTTCATTCACAATCCTCAACGCGATGCCTGGAAAGCGATAAGAGGGTTCCTCTATCAAGTTGAGCTTACGGTCATTAGGTGGCTCAATCTTGAAAGGGACACTGTCCTGTACTGTGAATGTGGAGAAGACATTGATCTTGTCAGACAGGTCTTGGAAACTGATCCAAATTCTCAAGAGCGCCTTCTTGAACAAGTAAAAGTCAGAGATCGAATCACACTTAACAGCGCGGAGGCTCTAACTAGCCTTGTGAGATTTCATCAAGCTGCTGTTGATAATCCGAATATCCAAATCCAGTTCCGATTTGCGACTACCGCAACCCCTGGAAACGAACAGGGCGCAAAGTTTCCTCGTGGTTTGACTGGCATCGAAGCTTGGAATGCTCTCCAAGAAGAGGAGTTTTCTGAGGAAGAAGCACAGAAATGTGCTGAGGCGATCAGAGCACTGATCTCACGCGCTTCGTGTCCGAAAGAACTGCAAGAAGGAGTATTTCGCCAGTTCAAAGAGTATGTTGCATCAACAGACTCAAAAGTCTTCATTGATGAATTCGTAAAGCGCTTTGAGTGGGCAACTGGACTTCCTGATCCTCGAAAACTTCGCGACGAAATACAATCTACTTTACTTCAGCAAACACGAGCTCACATGCCCAGGGAAGCCCAGTCGCTCGCGGAAGTGCTCACTGTCTATGTCCTTCGTTTGTTGACGGAGAAAGAAGAGAAACGGCTGACGGTTGAAGATCTTGAACATGTACTACATGAAGGATCTATTTCAGAATTTGATCGCAGACTGCTCACTCGCCTTATAAGGTTTGCGGAGCAAGCTGAGGTTTACTTCTCCCATTTCTTGTCTCAGATGGAGTTCGTCTCACAAGGTGTGGTCGCTCTCCAGAATCAATTCAATCAATTGTTTCAGCATGTTTCAGGTGGGAGTGGGCAACTGCTATCTATGCAGCTTCCACCTCCTGATGAGCCCCCTCATCTGCCGCCAGTCTTCTCAAGGCGTACCGAACTTGTACAGGCATTTCTTGCCGACCTTTCTAAGGTGACATGGTTATCAATTGTTGGAGCAACAGGCATAGGAAAAACGTTCATCGCAACGTTGCTTGCAGAAGAACGAGGACAAGCCTGCACGACCTGGATTTCTCTACGTGGAGAACAAACCCCGAATGAATCTCTTCGTCGTCTAGAACTACATTTATTAAGGATCGCTAGCTTTCCTGACCGCCCTGATTTGGTTTCTATGTACTTTTCAGGAGTATTACCCTTTTCTCAGCTTGTGAAACAGACTGCTCTTCGCCTTGAACACGAGACTCTTCTTGTGCTCGACGAACTCCCAGATCTCCTCAAGGTCCCTGAACTAAATGAAAAGTTGGTACAACTAGCGATCGCTATGAAAGAGACTGGAGGAAAGATTTTAACCACGTCACAACGTAACCTTCCTTCTTCGGTCAAAAGGCACTTTGATGTTGCATTTGTTGAGAGACAGACGCCTCCGATGGCTATTGAGGAAGTGCAAGAAATGGTTATTGCCGCGGGAGCACCACCTTCCTTCCTCCGTTCGAGATTTCTAAACTTTTTATATGGCGTCACCTATGGCCACCCTGCTCTAGTTGCTGCAGTTATTTTGTTTCTCCGCGGCAATACATGGAGCGTATCTGACAGTCAGCTTTCTCAGATTCTCACGGGCGATCCTACCGGAGAGGTTAGAAGCGAAACTCGCCGTAAAGTTTTTCGTCTTCTGTCAAATGACCAGCTCCGCGTATTACTGTATCGACTTTCTTTAATTAATTCTTCCTTCGATACTACATTGTTGAAAGCTGTTGCTGCTGTCCCTCCTCCAATTGCTGATTCAACAGATCTTCTTCTCGAATTAACTGGACCGTGGATTCACCAAATAAAAGAAAACCAGTTTGAGGTTTCTCCTCTCCTGAACGGCACCGGCACGGATACGCTCGACCCGGAGGTGCAGAAGAGTGTGCACAAAGTTGTAGGCTTCCATTATCTTCGGGAAAAAACTCTTGACCCACTTCAAGCGGTGCGGCTTATCTTTCATTTTTTGTCTGCAAGTGAGTGGCCCATTCTCGTACCAGTTCTTTTGCGGCTTGCTTCTCAGATCAATGAAAAGGCTCATGCCGAAGCATTTGATCTCTTAGGCTCCTTGTTTCCATCTTCGTGGCCCGATGCCATGCCCCTCCGAACTCGTATCGCGTTTCGGATGATTCAGATTCGCATCCTCGATTTGCTTAATGAAGATTCTCAACAATTCAACGAAGAGCTCGGAGTCTTAATTCAGAACGTTAACGCTGAGACCCGTGTTGCAGCCTTTACGGCTCTTCTTTTGACAGGTCCTCTGAATCCCGCTGCTAATTCGTTGATAGCTGCGAGGAAGGCATTACAAGCCTGCCGTCTCTACCCCAGTCTTCCTGAGCAAATCCGGCATACTTCTCTGGAAAAGTCTCTTGCCGCTCTCGTATGGGCCAGCTTAACGAAGGTTAAAACTCGAAGCGATTTGAGAGCAATTTTGTCCGTTCTTAGAGACATGACGGCTAGCGAACGGCGGGCCTCTTTTGCTCAGGATGCTTTTCGAGAAGCTGCCGAAACATTCATCGCTAAATGCTGATCTCTGGAACTCACGGAAGCAGGAAGTAGAAGAAACTGGGAAGATGCTCTCTCTTTTCTGGATGAAGCCAAGCAGGTTGCTTGTTTACCAGGAGGAGAAGCTCTTAAAGCCCCGATCGCGCGAGCTCAAGCCATCGTGTTTGCTGCTCATTTGGAACAACCCCAAGAAGCGCTTACCATTATTGACAACGCTCTTCCTGACGCTGACAGTCACTCTCGCTGCCTGCTTCATTACACGGCAGGATGTATCTTGCTTGATTACAGTACGCCGGAGGCCGCTTTCGGACGTTATCAGCTCACTTTTGATGAACCCCCAATCCCTGAGTCATTTTTGTACTTTGATGCTTTACGTCGTGGAGCAGAAGCCGCTGGAAGAAGCAATCAGTGGCAGTCCTACCAACAGTTATCACTTAAAGCGACTAAATATCTTCGAAGAAGAATAGCTTTTTCTGATTCTCCTGAAGAAGGAATCTCTCTCAACTCTGATTTTATGTCCGAGGGTGCACTGCAGGTGAATAAATATTCTCTCGAAATGTTAGGAGAACTTGCTTGGGCATATTGGATGTTAGATCAACGTGAGAAGGCATGGGGTGCAATGGCCGGTATTGTTCGCAAGCTTGTTCAAAGGCAAGATTTCGAGAACCGTCGCTTTCGAGAAGTACTCGCAAAAACAGGCCATGCTCTCGGTTGGATGGCGTATATGGCAGAGACTGGAAAGCCACTAACCCATACTCTTGATGGAGACCTTTACACAGAGCCCTTTCCTGGCTTCTTCTCAAGATCTAGACCTCAATTGGCTGACCTCCCGCTGTCTCCACTCTTGCATATCCTTTTTAGTCAACTTGGTATATTTGCAGACGGATGTGGGCTCTACGAGCTTGCTCGGTGGGCTTTTACCCAAGCGAATCAGCTAGCTGAAAAGCAAGGGTTTCTCTTTTTTCGTTATACGAACTGCCTAAGGCTTGCCGAACTTGCTGTTCGGCAAGAACGTTACAAGGAAGCCCTTCAGCTTGCTATTTCAGGAGTACGTGCTGCCCCAGCAGGTCGACTCTCTAAAGACTCCAACTTTAATTTGACTACTAGCCGGTCTTCCCCTGAAGATTTTTGGAATACTCTATCCAAAGAGCAGCGTCAAAGCGCTGAACGTCTGCTCTATTGGATTGTTATTGGCCCAGCGATTGCGAGGCTTTTCGCGAAAGACGCTCCTCTCAATTCATATGCATCTTTACTTTCAGAACTTGAAACCATCTTTCGGCAATCCGAGCATGAACTTGTAGACCTTCAATACTGGCTTGACATTTTCCGTGAACTTCGCCTCGCGTTTAGTCAGCTCGCCAGGCGGGAAACTTTTCTCGAGCAGATCCGCAATTTTCCCACAGGTGATGTGCGCGGGTTCCCACTTTTTCTTGCTCTCTCTTGCGTGCCCGAAGTGCATCTTGCACATAGTTGCGGATCTCAAAGTGTGATATTTTCCTACCTTATTCAAACCTTGCCCGTAAGCAAGCTTATGCTTGAGGATGTTTCAATCTATATTCTGAACTATTGGAGAAGAGTTGCAGAAACTCAAGCCTTTGGGCTCTCGAATCCTCAGACCTTCAGGAGAGAACTGCAATTGATCGAACACCCTACTTTCTCTAATGTTGCCACGCTTTTGCTTCTTGCAGCAGATGCAACTGGAATTCAATTGGACGACAAATTACGTCAGAGTCTTACTGACTCTGCGCATTCTTTCGCTCAATAGAAAGAGAAAGGTTTATAGGCAAATTTGCATCCGACATTGCTGCTCTCACGTGCTACCCTTCCTTCACTCTCGGCCTTCCGCTACTACGAGAAACAGCACGATCAATAGAGGGAGGCACTTATGAAGGCGGTTCAATTTCATGAACTCGGCGGTCCAGAAGTTTTGAAGTATGAAGATATCGATGTCCCTGAGCCCCGCAAAGGCTGGGTGAGGATTAAGGCGCACGCGATCGGCATTAATTTCGCCGACACCTTTTTCCGCCAAGGGCAGTATCTGATCAAACCGAAGCTACCGGATATCCCAGGAATGGAAGCGTCGGGAGTCATTGATGCGGTTGGTCCTGAGGTCACTCACCTCAAGCCAGGCATGCGGGTGACCTCTATCGGCGTCAGAACCTACGCCGATTATTGTACAGTCTCTGCAGCGCAAGTGATCCCGCTACCGGATTTTGTAAGTTTTGAAGATGGCGTGGCGTTTCCCATTCAAACGCTGACCGCGTATCACATGTTGCATACCTCCCATCAAACCGGGCCAGGGCAGACCGTTCTCGTGCACTCGGCGGCTGGCGGCGGGGGCATGGTGGCTGTGCGGATCGCCAAAGCGGCGGGCGCTCGGGTGATCGGAACCGTTTCGAGTGACAGCAAGATTGATCTGGTAAAGCAGTATGGGGCCGAGGCGGTGATCAACTATGCAAAGCAAGACTTTGCCGAGGAGGCAAAAAAACTCACCGATGGTAAAGGCGTCGATCTCATTCTTGACGCTGTAGGCAAGCCAACCTTAGAAAAAGGGGTCCAGTGCTTGAGACCGTTCGGCCATTTGATTCTGTACGGTCGCGCCGGCGGGGCGCCTGATCCCCTCAATTTGATGACCCTCTTTCAGAATTCACTGAAAGTGAGCGGTTTCGTACTCTACACCGTTTCCTCAATGCCGGAGAAACATCAAGAAGGCATCGAACGGTCTTTTAAACTGATGGAGCAAGGAAAACTGAAAATGCTGATCGGCAAATCTTATCCTCTTGCAGATGCGGCTGAGGCGCATCGCCTCATGGAGTCGCGAGGATCGGTGGGAAAATTGGTGTTGATTCCGTAAAAATTGATTATTTGTTGATGATGCGGGGAAAACTGTAGGGGCAGTTTCCCCCTTTACCTTATTGACAGATTTTTCGACTAACTTTTTCCTTACCAAAAGAACGGCTGAAGAACCTCTATCCTGGCGGCTAGAGATGTCAACGTTGCCCGGCTACACTCTCACTCGGCTTTGCGATTCAGCAAATACCTCAGAGATGGCTTCGTCCTCAGGGTACGCCAACATACCGAACTCAGGAATATCGAGACCAGCCAGTTCCACCTCTGAGTCGACGCGTATCGAACGAATCGCGTTCACAAGGGAGAAAACTACATAGGTGAAACCGAACGCGTACACTGCGCACAGTGTGGCTCCAACGAGCTGCATCATGAACTGTGAGGAATCTCCATACAGCAGCCCTGTCACCCCTTGCCCCGCCTTGCCCAGATACGTCGCTGCACCGACGCCGTTCCAGCCGGCGCCGTAGGCCCCATCGGCGAAAATGCCGACGCAAACCGCCCCTAACCAGCCGCAGTAGCCATGGACGGAGATAGCGCCACAGGGATCGTCGACCTTGAGGATACGTTCATTGAAGAGCACTCCACCACAAACCAGGAGACCAGCGAGGATACCAATGATAACCGCGGAATTTGCTCCGACAAAAGCGCAAGGCGCTGTAATGGCGACCAAGCCCGCGAGCATCCCATTACAAGCCATCGAAATGTCAGGTTTCCCGAAGACGAACGCCCAAAAGATCATCGCTGCAGCTGACCCTGCTACAGCGGCGAGGTTCGTGTTTACTGCAATTACCGAGATGCGTAGATCCGTCGCCCCGAGGGTAGAGCCAGGGTTGAACCCCATCCAGCCGAACAGCAAGATGAAGGTGCCTATCACCACAAAGGCTATGTTGTGGGCAGGGAAAGCGCGGGGTTTGCCGTCCGGTCCATATTTGCCCAGCCGAGGACCGAGGATAACGGCGAGCGCCATAGCACAGAACCCGCCCACGGCATGCACTACTGTTGAACCGGCAAAATCCACGTAGCCGTGGCCGAGGTTCATGGTGGAGCCTAACTGCGAGAGCCACCCGCCGCCCCACACCCAGCAGCCGAAGATGGGGTACAAGATACCGCCCACAAAGAGTTCGCAGAGGACGAAGGACCAGAAGGTGATCCGTTCACAGATGGCCCCGACAATAATGTACCCCGCCGTCTCCATGAAGACGACTTCAAAGAGGGTGAGGCAGTTACTACCCGCATCGTAGGCAGGGCCGCTGAGGAAGAAACCCTTGCCCCCTAAAAAGCCCCACTGGCCACTTCCTATGAGGAACCCATTCAGCGTTGGCGTGCCGCCGAGATTCGTCGGAGCCACATTCACCGCGACGGCGCCGAACTGAAAAGCGTAGCCAATGGCGTAGTACGCCAAGAAGGCGAAGACATAAGCGGCAAAGTTCAGCATCATCAGATGGGCAGCGTTCTTCTTGCGCACCAACCCGCAGGTAAGCAGGGCAAACCCGGCCTGCATGAAGAGCACCAGATAGCCCGTGTTGAGGGTCCAGCCGAAATTCGTAGCGATCCGCACGTGGCCGACGGTGTCGGCCAGCTTCGCAGCCAGTGGCTCTTTCGTGAGTTGATCTTGGTACGCATCGAAGTCGGCTTTCTTCTTCGCATAGTCTGGGTCTGCTTGATCGGTCGGCTCGGAAACCACGAAAGCATTCCCTGCCGCGTCTATAGCAGTAGTCTTATCTCCTGTCGCAATCCCAGCAGGATCAGGCTGCGGCTCGTCCGCAGCCCGCGAGACAACGGCAGGACCATTGAGGATACTGACAAAGAAGAGGGCGACGGTCGTCCTAAACAGAGTGGACGATAATAGCATAGGTCTCGCCAAATGTTTTAGGTGAAATAGTCTCCAGCTGTACATAAAGTGTCCTCCTTACTGCTTTGTTTGTCTCAGTCCCCCGTCTGGACAGCAACGTTCTCGGCATTTGATTTGCCGTACATCGCAGCAACATCGGAGGAGCAATACGGGCGCCAGTAGAGAAAGAATACAAAAGTTGCAGGGAAACTATGAGTGATTGCAGTTGCATGAAGTACAGAAGAATGTGGCGGTGGGCTCGCCAAGAGAAAGAGCAGCAAAGCGTACGTACAGGCCCGCCAGGTTCAGGGCACATTTTTATACGAACAGTCTTTGCAGGCGTTCAGGAACGCTATTCTGAGAGGATATCCGAGATGAAGTATGGGGGTAGGGGTTTCTCGACTTCGGCGCGAGAGTCACAATCGAACATTGCTTCGGAAGCCAATGACCGCGATGCCTCTGCATGCGTGATCTGAGTCAACTGCTCATGCAAGCGATTCCTGCGA
This sequence comes from uncultured Enterobacteriaceae bacterium, assembly GCA_964618735.1. Lineage (GTDB taxonomy): Bacteria > Desulfobacterota > Binatia > Bin18 > Bin18 > SYOC01. The sequence continues at coordinate 11,139 of CAZUFQ010000013.1, read as the reverse complement.
GGAGCGCCTCTTTTCCCTCGTTGTGACTTCAAGCGTTGGAGTGCTCGACTCATTGTCGCGGGACTGACTAAAACGTGGACCTCTGCCTCAAGTTGTTTGCACATTTCTTCCAACGAAGCCTCCGGCCGTCGTTTGCGCAACGTGTCAACTATTTCTAAATATGGGACGATTTTTCCTCGATTCCCTCCTTTGTGTGGCTTAGGCAGGACATTGCCAGTGTGACGATAACGCTGCAACAAATTTTGCACGAAGCTCACACTGACTCCGAAGAGTTGGGCTAGTTGGCGTTGGGATCCTTGCCTATTTTCATAGGCGCGGATCACACGGAAACGGAGATCTATAGAATAGGCTCGCACCTCGCGTCCTCCTCTGGAGGGTCCTCCATCGTCGGTGTGCTTGATCCAAATGCAATCTGTTCTGAGCCCTGAAAACACCTCTGCAGAACATGCGCTGAGAAAAGTAGCAGGAAGCAATACTGTGCTGCTTAAACTTTGTGCGCTTCTGCTTGTGACGAGCATTTCATCTATGTGTTGTGAAAGGAGACTAAGACTTACTCTCCAGTATTCTGTCTCTTCTCCCTGATCATTGTGACCGGCTCATGCAAAGGACGCCAGGAGTGTTTCTGAAGCTTCAGTCGTTTTGGGGGGGCAATACCGCTTACTAGTACGCCAGCACGGACATAGATCGTTGCATCTACTGGTAACACAGAGACTTGGCCATCACAGAGATGCCCACTACGAAGAGTTCCGCTGATAGCTGCGGCTAACTCGCTCGCTTTATTATCCTCGACGATGATCTCAATTTTTATTTTTGGCATGATATCCACCACGTATTCGACACCCCGGTAGAATCCAGCCCGACTCGGTTGTTGGCTTACGTAGCCTACTTCAGAAATGGTCATGCTTGGGATTCCTTTTTCCGTTAGCATGGATTTGATTTCGTCAAGCTTGAACTGCTTAGTGATCGTTTCGATCTTTTTCATGGGCTCCTCCTGAGGTCTCGTATTTCAATAAAGGAAATCCCTTGTAGAAGTCGGACAAAGACCGGTTATGCCTTCCTCAGGGGACAGGCCGCCCAATCTGTGAGTGCGGCAAGTTCAGCGCAAGCCAGTCCGAGTTCGCACAGTTGTATTCATAGGCAGAATGACAATCTCCCCGTCACAAAGAGGGGGAGTCCGGAGAGTTCCTACGATCTTATCGGTGATTGTCCGCACTTCATCATCCTCAACGATGACTTCGATTTTAACTTTAAGAAACGTAGCCATCCCATATGTAGCGCCACGGTAAAGTTCGACATGACCATTGAGCTGATTACAAACTTTGATTTCAGAAATAGTGACGCCCTGGACCCCTGCTTGGGCCAGGACTTTTTTAACTTCGTCGAGTTTGAACGGCTTGATGATCAGTTCGATTTTTTTCATCAGACGCCTCTCTTTAGGAGAAAGACGTCACACCGAAGTATGTGACGAGATCCCTCGCCGTAGAAAGAGGGGCAAGTTACATGCCAATCTACATGACAAGATCAATTACTAGGAGTGATAAGGCGTTAGGTAAATTATGAGAAGAGAGAGTTCGTGCAAATTAAAAGAATGGGATTGAAGCTATCCCGCAATTTGCACGATTGATCTTGGCACTACAGCTCTTGAGGGAGGAGCTTTAGAAAGATGATCAAGTAAACTTTCTTTACAGATTGTTTTCCCACTTGGGCGCTTTCCATTTCTTTGGGCCCGCCCAGCGATATTTTTTGAGATTCACTTTTCCTTGGCGATTGAATTCGACTCCCTCGTTCTCCAGCAGCCAACGCTGTTCTTCCACGCGCACCACATCACCGCGAAAGCTGATGCCGCCAGAGGCGTTAATGACGCGTTGCCAGGGAATCGTGCGCGACATGGGACGCGGCAAATGGCGGAGCGCCGTACCGACTGCCCGCGCCGCTCGCGGGGCTCCTAACAGCGCAGCGACTTGTCCATAGGTTACCACTTTTCCTCTGGGCACTTGAGCAACCAGACGATAAACATAGGTGAAAAATCGTGGAGTGCGGCTTCCTGACTTGGCGGCAGTAGGTGTTCGAGCAGGCGGCATTTGTATCTGTGATGAAAGGTCACGAATTGTGGCGAGTTATTCCTCATCCTCAGGTGCATCTTCGCCAAGTTGACGCATCAGTCCTAGCGCATCCCAAGTAAACCAGGCTTCGGCAATCCGCTCGTTAACAACTCGGTAAATAGCGATTCCCATGACCGTTGCTCTTCGTCCCGAGGCAGGGATGCCCATGAAGTCCTCTTCCTGCACGCCCTCGAATGTCCACCGACAGACGACTTTTTCTCCTTCAGCAATCAGATCCTCAACGGTGAATTGCACGTCAGGAAAAGCGCGTCGCACGCTGGAGACTATTTGGCGGACGTCTTCGGGACCCCCTCCAAGAACATACCCTGCTGGATAATGACTGACATAATCTTGAGCAATAAGCGTGTCGATTAATTCCAGGTTCCCGGCGGTTAACACTTCTGTGAAGTAGCGGCGGACGATCGCTTTGTTCGGGGTGGTCATGCGCACTCCTTTCCTCTAGCTCAGGTCTCCGTGAACTCTTGTTCGTCCTCTTTCTTTTGCTGTGTCCCCTCTGGAACGAACTTTGAAATGGTGGTGGCGCCAACCCATTGTCCATCTTTCGCAGCGGCGATCACTGTCACGCGCACCATTTCGCTATGTCCTTGTAAGTTGGGCAGCAGATGCGCACGCAGGACGCCATCTTCAGGCAAAGAGGTCAGAATGTCTGGGGGTGGAAGCACGGTGGGGTCTTCGATGTAATTGCCGACCATCACTTGATATTCAAGCTGGGAGTTTCGATGGACGGTCACAGTCACGGGATACTCCAACTGCACGGGGAGTTGTTCAGGCACGTCGATCTGGACATTGGGAGGTTGTGGACCAAAGCGCCCTTCTCGATAGGTCGAAACACGTGCATCCGCGTAGATTTTCCAACCTGTCTTTTCTTTACGGAGAGAATGTCTGAGCACGTCGGTAACGACCACCTCACCTTCACCGAGGTCGCGAAACCGATCCAAATAACGTAAGCGCAACTGGGTGCGGAGAAGCGCTTCTCCGCCATCGACTTTTTCGATTGTCGTCTTTTCTACTTGAATCTTCACGTGATTCTTTTCCAGTCGCGTGAAGACCTCTCGCACCTCATCCTTGGTCGGTCCAGAACCGCTGCGAAAATCTTCAGCGTACGCGGCCAGGATGGTGGGAATATCAACCGTTTCTACAGCGTGGACCAGCGCATTTACTGTCTCTTGGAGATCTGTAGGAATAGTCGTTACTTCTTGCGGGGACAAGCTGGAGGTTGACTCCGAAGGGGCATGTTTACAGCCAGTGATACTAATCAAGCCAGCCGCTAAGAAACAAATGATTCGGGAAAAGAGTATCCTCTGTACCATGCTGCCGCCTATCAAAGCATGAACTTTGACGGGCAGCAAATTATTCCTTTCCGCTTACGAAGGAATATGCACAAACTCTAATTTGATGCCGTCTGGGTCAGCAAAGAACACGGCATAGTAACCCGGTACGTAGTCGTATTCACGCGGCGCATCGAGAATGCGGCCCCCGCTCGCTTCAATGCCTTGGGCTAGCTCATCGATCTGTGCGCGACTGTCCGCTTGAAAAGCAATTTCACATAACCCGACACGATCTTTGTTGAACGTATCTGCCGCGAATTGTGTATTCGCCTTCTTAATCCAGAAGCTGCCGCTTTTGGACGCCCACCCGCGCATGGCGCCGTAGTCATGCATATCTGGGTAGCCAAGCTTGGGCATAAGCCACGTATAAAAGCTACACGCCTTATCGTAGCTGTTGACGGTTACGATCATGTGGTCGATTCGTCCTGCCATAAGTAATCCTCCTCTGCCAAGTTAGATAAGTGAAAGTGGGTATATATCCGGCCGACAGACATCACACGGCGCATATCCTAAGGCTGTAGCGCGGTCGCGCGAAGGAATAAAAGCACGGTCGCCAGCGGACTGGTCTTTGAGACACGAACAATCTGGCCGGCAAAACGCCCGATCATGCCGCCAGCCCACGTACATTTGGGCGCGAGAAATCATGAGCCCCTTCCCAGTTTCAATGACAGGAATCCCTTCGACTTCAAGGATCTTCTTCTTAATGTCCACGAGATTGCCGGCATAGCCCGTGAGGGCGCCATCACTGCCAATCACACGATGACACGGAATATGGATCGGTACAGGATTATGGCGAAGCGCCTGAGCGACCGCACGCACGGCTTTGGACTGGCCCAGCGCATCTGCGATGCTTTGATAGGTGACCACTGTACCGTATGGCACTTCAGCTGTGGCGCGCAGCACTTCCCGTTGAAAATCGCTACGCATGAGGACATCGTCCACAATCCAATCCAGGGTAGCAATTTCTCCACTGAAATAGGCCTCAAGCTTTCGTCTAAGGGCGGCGCCGACTTCACCGCCAGGTTCCACGGCAAACTCTGTCCGCCAGCGTGGCGGTGAAGACGTGGATTCTTCGGGTCGGATGAATTCCACTAACGCGACGCCTTTCTCTGTCGCGCCAATGCGCAAGTCTCCCACCGGAGAGCGCCAAACTTCAACCTGGAGCCGTGGGCGATGGCTTTTGCCAAGTTGCGCATCAAGCCGACGTCGAGCAGCCATGAGCCCGTGCTCTTCTCCTGCGGCAGTAGACAAAGCCTGGAGATGGGCACATAGGCGACGGTACTGTTCGAGGAGTTCCTGACAAGATTTGCATGTAGCAAGATGGGCAGCAACCTGTTGGTTGGCGACGCTCGTATGTTCTCCTAAAGCTTCAGCAATGAGGAAGCTTTCAGAAAACCCGCACGGCAACTGACGCGTTTGTGTATGATGCATGGCATTACCCTCTCTGTTCGTCTTGATTCGTCTGATCAAGTGCAAGGCGCAATTTGCGTAAAGCTTGATAGACGTGGGCCCGCGCGCTGTCTTGAGAGCATTCAAGATTGGCGGCAATCGTCGAGTATGGCAGCCCTTCAAACTGGTGTTGTACGAGCGCCGCGCGCTGATGAAACGGCAACGCCTCGATCGCTGTCCACAATGTCCGTGCAGTTTCCTGTGAGATCATGAGACCCTCCGTATCAACATTCGCTACTGCTTCTCGATTCTCGTGCTGGGTAGTTTCTGAAACCGGCTCAACAAGGATGCGCCGCTGACGTTGACGGTCCCGCACGTAATTTTTCGTCAGATTCACCGCGATTCGCATCAGCCACGCACGTACGTTGGCGTCTGCCGGCAAGGCCGCGTAGGCGCGATGCGCGCGCAGAAACGTGTCTTGAAAGAGGTCTTGGGCATCGTGCTGGTTACGAGTAAAGCGTACGAGGTAGCGATACACGGCTTCTTGATGCAGTGTCACAATCTCTGCAAAAGGCGGACGCTTATCCGTGAATTGCACTGCGCTCATTCCCATCGTTAAAAGAAGACACCTAAACAGCAGGTTTGTGAAAAAAATGGAGCACCAATTCATAGCATGGTCTGTCTCATTCTAATTGCACCCTTGAGCCAGGATTAGTATAGTCTGTTCATGCAAAGGGTGTTTCCTGCTGTTTGTACGCTTTTTTTAACTGTTTTGGCGCTAACGACTCTCTTTACGCCGCAGTCGCCTACAGTGAGCGCAAATTATTTCCCCCTCGCGCTTCATAACTCATGGACTCACTTGGTGACGTTTTCCGGAGATTATATCTACTACATGACGGAGACGGTCATTAAGGACGATATGCCGCTCTTTGATGGCGCCTCCTATGTGGTGGCGGAGAAATATGAACCGCTCACAACCGCCTCACCGGACGCGAAGAGTACAGTAGCGTATTTCCATAAGGATGGTTTTCTACTCCGTTACCCCTGGCTCGACTCTGAGGGGGATAGAGTGTGGGACACAGAACTGGGTTCTGGAGCAGAACAAATTCTTCCGAGCCCGTACCAAGGCGCTGTGACGTGGCAGATCGGCACCCAGACGACGGCGTGGCCGCTCAGCGGTGGACAAACGAGGACGGCTTCAGCCAAAGCCTGGATTGACCCAGAGGAAGTGCGAGTTCCAGCAGGAGTTTTCCGCAATTGCTTGCGAGTCGAAACAACTTCAGCAAACGCATATCTTGATCTGCGAAAGAAAACAGCTTCTTATCAACTCTACCATGTAGAATGGTATGCGGCGGGAGTCGGGCTGGTCCGCGCCATTAGCAGTGAAGGCGAGGGCACGCCCATCAAGAGCCTGACGGAGCTCGTCTGGTATAACGTGCAATAGGAATTGATCCGCCCAAAGATTTAATCACTCCATGTTTTTAATGATGCAACTAGCATCTTTGCCTCAGCTGGCGCACGATGGCCGAACAAAAAGTGCGCGAGTAGTAGCTTTTCTTCCTCTCTCTTGTGGTATGCTGGAAGAAAACGAACGAACAAATGAGGAAGATGTTTTCATGTTGCTGATCCTAGATGTCGATTATACGCTCAATCGCTTTTATCCTCCTTCAATCCGAGAGTTTGCACCGCCGGAAATTCTTGACAATAGTAATCCCCAACTGTGGGACTGGATTGTCGACCATCTGAGCACGGTCGAATATCCCGTCCATGAAATTGCTGTGGAAGTCCTGCAACAACTGAATCGCTACGATCCGCTCGTCGTTGTCAGCACTGGACGACCAGAAGCACTGCGCGAGGTCACAGAGCGTTGGCTGCGGCAATTTTTTCAGTTCGAGCATTTATTCATGCGCCCCACGGGCGACTTTCGTCTGAATGCAGACGTGAAACGGGATGTGCTCACGCGTGAGATTTTCCCGTTGGCCGATGGGCGACAAATATTCGCCTTTGAAGACGACGCCGGATCGCTGCAGATGTACCAAGAATCCGGGGTGCATCCCTTTGTGGCTCCAGAGTGCTGGGAAAAACTTCATCCCTATGTACAAGAAGAGCGTCATCTCGCTGACCTGCAGTCGATTTTAAAAGACTTCATCCTCTTTTAACAAAAAAGAATTCTGGCGAAAGGGACAGGGTTGTCTGTCCTTCTTCGTTGTCGAGCAGGAAGACGACGCGCAGCATGAATTGACTCACCACCTCAATATGTGTATATGCTCCTATTGTGAAAGAGCAGAGTAAGAACAGGGACTTGGCCGCAAAGGCGCTGAAAGCAGGGCAGGGATGCGTCTGTTTTAATGTCCGCAAGACAGCCCGCGCCTTGACGCAAATCTATGATGACGCCTTGAAGCCAAGTGGATTGCGAGTCACCCAGTTCACCCTGCTTATGGCGACTACCCTTCACGAACCTGCGACGCTTCATCGACTGGCCTCGATAACAGTAACGGATCGGACGACGTTAACCCGCAACCTCCAGCCATTGGAGACGCAAGGACTCATTCGTATCGAGTCCGGGGCAGATCGCCGTGAACGGCAAGTCACTATGACTGCGCGCGGGCGACAAGTGTTGGCGACAGCCATTCCCCTTTGGGAAAATCTGCAAACCCGTTTTGCCGAGACATTTGGTTCAGAACGACTCCAACAGTTATTTGGCGACTTATCAGAGTTGCGTGGGGTCAGTCGCAGTCTCTGAAAAATTTTTGCGTCAATTCGTGCATATACACATGATGAGTAAGGAAAACGCTATGGAAACGTCACAAAAAGAGCAGAACTGGAAAGCGACTGCGTGTATACTGTGTTACGTCAACTGCGGCGTTGAAGTGGTGACGCAAGGACGTGAGATTGTGCGTGTGCGCGGCGATAAGGCGCATCCCAGTACGCACGGGTATCTGTGTCAAAAAGCGCAACGGCTCAACTTTTATCAAAACCACGCCGACCGGTTGACCATGCCGTTGCGACGCCGCGCCGACGGTGGATTTGACGCGATTGACTGGGAGACTGCGCTGACAGAAATTGCTCAGCGACTCACTGCGATTCGTGCAGAACATAATAGTGGTCGGGCATTTGCGTTCTACGGCGGCGGCGGGCAAGGGAATCATCTGGGCGGGGCCTACGGCGTGTCGCTCATGCGTGCGATGGGGTCGTCTAATTATTACAGCGCTCTGTCCCAAGAAAAGACTGGAGACTTTTGGGTGAATGGTTATCTCTTTGGCGCGCAGAACACCCATACGACTGAAGATGTAGAGCACTGTGACTTACTGGTGGTGCTGGGCTGCAACCCGTGGCTCGCGCATGGCTTTCGTAATGCGCGTAATCTCATTAGCGAAATAAAAAAAGATCCTCATCGCCATCTGCTTGTGATCGATCCCCGTCGTACTGAAGTTGCGGAGGTGGCCGATCTCCACTTGCAACTTCGCCCAGGAACAGACGCCTTTCTGCTTGGCGTCATGCTCGCTTAAATCCTTGCCCGCGGCGGTGAAGACGCGCAATTCCTTGCGGAGCATACCTTGGGATTCGCGGAAGTCCGCAGCGCTTTACTAAATATTCCAGTTGATGAGTGGGTCGCACACGCTGGCGTGCAGCGGGCCGACGTGGAGCGTGCAGTTGACATGATTCTCGCCGCGCACGCCATGTCGGTTCGGGTTGAACTCGGCATCCAACAAGGTCGCCATTCCACCCTGAATTCCTATTTAGAGAAGTTGCTTTTCTTAGTGACTGGTCACTTTGGCCGTAAAGGCGCGAACAATCTGCACTCATGGTTACAGCCGTTATGGGGAAACTCTCGCGGCGAACGCTCTGCCGTGACAGGACAAGAACAAATCGCCGGTCTGTATCCGCCCAATCGGCTCCCCGCGGAGATCCTCACTGATCATCCAGACCGTCTTCGCTCCGTGTGGGTCGATAGTTCTAATCCGCTCAACACTGCGGCAGATACGAGAGCTGTGGAGGCGGCGTTCCGAACATTGGATCTTGTAGTCGTCGTGGATGTAGCGCTGACGGAGACCGCGATGTTTGCGAACTATGTTCTTCCCGCCGCATCACAATATGAGAAGTGGGAATACACATTGTTTAATTTCGAGTTTCCTACCAACTATATGCACCTGCGCGCGCCCCTCTTTGATCCGTTGCCGGGCACGCTTCCTGAGCCTGAAATCTACACACGATTGCTGCGAAAGATGGGAGACCTGCCGCTGGAATCTGATCTTACTGCACTCCGCACCCTTGCCCTCAACGACCGTATCGCTTTCAAAAGAGACTTCATGAAGTTTTTGGACACTCACCGAGAGTTTACTTCCATTGCCCCGGTCGTTCTCTATGAAACTCTCGGGCGTACTTTTGCTGACGGCTCTGGCGCGGCGTGTCTCCTGTGGTTGGCGGCTCATCGTTTCGCCGCCGAACAACCCGAAGCTGTCCGTGCGACCGGACTTACAGGCGAAAACGAAGTGCTCGGCGAAGCACTTTTCGAAAAAATACGAACAAGTCATTCTGGGGCTGCGTTTAGCGCGCATACTTATGAACAAGTGTGGACTTTGGTGAAACATAAAGACCGCAAAGTGCATCTTGCTGTGCCTCAATTGCTTGACTGGCTCACTTCGCTAGACCCGAAGCAAAACGAAGACGATCCTGAATATCCTTTCATGTTAATCGCTGGACAACGACGTTGGTACAACGCGAACCAAATCATTCGTACGCCAGAATGGAGGAAGGAAGACAAAGATGGGGCGCTGTGTATTCATTCAGAGGATCTTGCAGCGCTTGGCGCCGTTGACGGCGGATGGATGACTGTGGAAACGCGCACGGGCAGTATAGTTGTACGGATTGAAGCGGATGACTCATTACGGCGTGGCGTTGTTTCCCTGCCCCACGGATATGGGCAAGCCTATCCGGCTGGCGAAGAACGCATCACCGTAGGCCCGCGCATTAACTATTTGACTTCAGCTACAGATTGTGATCCGATCGCCGCGACTCCTTATCACAAGAATGTTCCGGTGCAACTCACGCCGGCAGAGCCTGCCCGTGCGGCGGAAGCAGCAGCGCACGTTGCATGGACGACTGCGAGGGGATAACGCTCGCGCTGTACCGCCGCTCCATAGGCGACCTATTTGTGCGCCTATGTAACGAGACCGTCACAATTCAGCAAGCTCAGCCATCTTGAGGTACTTTGGCTCATTCAGAATTTCCGCGACTCTCGCCTTGAGTTGCGCCACATCCTTTTCAGTGAAGGGCTTCAGGTGTCCCTCGTATATCTTATGCCCTTTGGGATAAAGGAACATGTGATGCCCTCTGATCTGGTGGATTTGCTCTCGCGATCTTCCGAAAAAGTGGAGATGCATCTTGGCTCCGCCAGGCTCATCGATGCCCCAGTTGCCGAGGTCTTCATAATTCATTCTTTCGATTCCAAGCACGTCGTACATGGCCCTGCCGACGGCCATGGAGATGCGCATGAAATCGATGGCCTCTTGGTAGGTCAGGTCGGACCGATCCGTGACCTTTTCCTTCTTTAGCATGATCAAGTGCCCGCCATCGTCGCGACAGTTGAGCGGAAACGCCGGGTTAACGACTTGAAAGTATTTGTCTTCGTAAACGGTTGGGTCCATCGGTATCCTCCCTCCATTGTCGCTCAACGTCTCTCACTCAGGGGGCAGCCCCAAACCGAGGCTTTTCATACTCACCCTGAACTGCAAGATGGGCACCCCGCTTCCATCCAATATCTGCTCGCTTGACAACAGAGGCCTGAGAGGTGGTGTTGGGCTACACCACCATCCTCTTACTTCGCATACTTTTTAAGAAACTGCCTAAGGGTCATGCCATCAACTCGTGGTTCAGGAACTATGGGCATCTTGCGATTTAAGGCAATTCCTATACATCGTGCAGCGACTTCGCAGATTTCCAATGATACGAGATGAGCTTTAACCGCTTCCTCAACCGAAACGGTTACTTCTCCATACCGGACGCCTGCCGGACACTGAATATCATCCAGATATTGTTTTGGTGGAGCGGGAAAACCGAATGTTGCAGCGTAGGCCGCAAGGTCTGGTAATAAATGAATGCGTTTTACGGTGCCCCCTTTTTGAGAAATGTAAGCCTTAATGAGTTTTTCCACAGCTTGTAAGGTCGCCCATTTACTCAAACCCGCTTGGGGCCGATGTTCCATAAGATGAAAGACTGCAGCGTCAAAGTCACCAACTGCTTCACTCATATACTCTACGTCATTTACAACGCGTAACGCGGAATATGCTCCCATTCCA
>CAZUFQ010000012.1:0-21026 GCA_964618735.1 uncultured Enterobacteriaceae bacterium | reverse complement strand
CAACCGCCCCCGCCAAGAAGCTCGCACTAACCCCGGACGGAGTTGTGCTTCGGTCAGCGGGAAAGCCGAACGAAGCATTTCCAATGTCGCCAGCGCCACCGCAGCATTTTGACGCTGAAAATGGCCACGCAGTCCTATTTGCAAATCTGCCAATTGCCAAACCGGACCCTGGTAATCAAACCCATCTGTTGCATTTGTTGATATCGTGAAGTCTTGGCCGAAAAGCGCGACCGGGCTCCTCAGGTTCGCGGCGACGCCGCAAAGTAGCTCACTGCTCCCTGGGTCCATGCGACCGATCACCACCGGCATGTGCGCCTTGATAATACCGCCTTTTTCTCGGGCAATGTGGGTAAGGGTTGGCCCAAGATACGCTTGGTGATCTAATCCAATCGAGGTAATCACTGAAATCAAAGGAGAAAGCACATTGGTCGCATCTAAGCGTCCCCCTAAGCCCACTTCCACCACGGCCACGTCAATCTGCTCACGAGCAAAGGCAAGGAAAGCCAACACCGTCATCATCTCGAAAGGAGTCAGTCGTATCCCGACTGGCTCAACGGCGGCGCGGATGGCGGCGACGCCGTCGATGACTTCGCTTCGAGAAATCCGCCGAGCGCCAAGTCGGATACGTTCACAAAAGTCAACAAGATGCGGAGAAGTGAAGAGTCCGACTTTATAGCCAGCCGTGCTCAGAAGGGCGTAAAGGAACGCCGCGGTTGAGCCCTTCCCATTCGTCCCTGCGATGTGAATAGCCGGAAAACGAAGCTGGGGAGAGCCGCAGCGGCGCAGCGCCTCAGCAACACGTTCGAGTTTGAGGTCCATGCGCTCAACTTCCAGATGATAGAGAAAATTGAGCGTTTCCTCGTAGGTCAACATAAGCAAAGAGATGACAATCAGCGGTCAATAATGTTTAGTCGTGCTTCTTGTCAGAGACTCATGAACGAATCGGATCACAGAGCAGTTCAACAACTTGACCGAGAACGCGCCGCAACTCTTTCCGCTCAACGACGATGTCCACCATGCCATGTTCAAGCAAAAACTCAGAGCGTTGAAATCCCGGAGGCAGTTTTTCCCGAATAGTTTGTTCAATGACGCGAGGACCGGCAAAACCAATCAAGGCTTGCGGTTCAGCAATGTGAATATCACCGAGCATCCCAAGCGAAGCGGCAACCCCTCCGGTCGTAGGATCAGTCATTACCGAAATGTAAGGCAGCCCAGCTTCACGTAACTGACCCAGCGCCATACTCACTTTGGCCATTTGCATGAGAGAAAGCACGCCTTCTTGCATGCGGGCGCCGCCTGAGGCGGCAAAGAAAATTACTGGCAAGCGCATGGCGATGGCGTGTTCAATAATACGTGTGAGTTTTTCTCCAACGACAGATCCCATACTGCCGCCAAGGAAGGAAAAATCAAAAACTCCCAAGGCCACAAGCCGTTCGTGGATGGTCGCGACTCCGCATACCACAGCCTCTTCTCGTCGACTTTTTTCTTGCGCTTCAATCAGTCGGACAGGATAAGGTTTGCGATCGCGAAACTCGAGCACATCAGCAGAACTGAGGTGAGCATCATGTTCAATGAAAGAACCGCGATCAACAAGCGTGAGTAACCGCTGCTCAACCGTCAGGCGCATGTGGGTACTGCACTTCGGACATACGAATAAGCGCCGTTCTGCTTCTTTTCGGAAGAGAATTTCCTGACACCCAGAGCACTTGACCCAAATCGTCTCGGCTTCTTCTTGCACTCGCCGCCACTCGCGTGCAGCCATGGGCTCATCCTCCTCGACACCTTGTTCAGATGTTGCTCCGCAGCTTGTGATTCATAAGTGAAGACCAACAACAATAGCGCGTACGCTACGTAGAACCACTCCACACATTTTGGGCAGGGTACCTGAAGTCTTAGCTCCCTACCAGAGCCTATCGACACTCAGAGAACTCGACATTGGCCGGTTGTTGTCGTGTTGTGAAAACCGTCCTTACTCACGGTGCTGAAGCAGGTATTCCTCCTCGTTCATGTCGACGCCTGGGCAGAGACTTCGCGGAGCGCTTGCTTGAGGCTGCCAACGAAAGCGCCAACACTTTGCACGAGATCGGGCTGGTCGATATGAGTCTCAATCAGTTGAGAGATGGCGCTACCCACAATCACTGCATCAGCAATTCGCCCAACTTCTGCGGCTTGCGCCGGTGTGGAGATACCAAACCCTACGCCTACTGGCACAGGAGAAAGCGACCGGATTCGCCGCACCATTTCCCCTAGATCAGTAGGCAATGTTGAACGCGCTCCGGTTACGCCAGTGACGGCGACATAATACACAAAACCTCGCGCTCGGGTGATCACTTTACGTGCGCGTTCAAGAGAACTAGTCGGCGCCAAGAGAAAAATCAGGTCAAGATCGTAAAGATCAGTCGCCTGTTTGAGCTCCTCGGCCTCTTCCGGGGGCAGATCAACACCTAATACTCCATCTACTCCGGCTTGGCGAGCATCTCGCGCAAAACGTTCGCCGCCATAACGGAAGATCGGATTATAGTAACTGAAAAGAATGATAGGTAAACGTACAGCGTTTGCACGCAAGCGCTGCACCAGAGCCAGCACCTGAGCGAGAGAAGCGCCGCGGAGCAATGCCCGCTCGGCCGCGCGCTGGTGCGTCGGGCCGTCAGCCATCGGATCAGAAAAGGGCACTCCCAACTCAATCAAGTCGGCGCCTTGCTTTTCGAGTTCACACACTAACTGAAAAGTCGCCTCTAAATCCGGATCACCGGCAGTAATGTAGGGAATCAGGGCGGCTTCGCCTCGTGCGCGAAGAGCAGCAAAGGTGTCAGTAATACGGGTCATGGAATACTTTAGTGTGGTTCTCCGAAGAAGCGTGCGACGGTTTGCAGATCTTTGTCTCCACGCCCGGAAATGTTGAGAATCATTACTTGTTCAGATCGTAACCGCGGAGCTAGCGTCGCGGCGTAAGCGATCGCGTGCGAGCTTTCTAGAGCAGGAATGATCCCTTCGGTTTGCGCTAGGAGTTTCATGCCATCCACTGCTTGTTGGTCACTAACAGTGACATATTGTACGCGTTGTTGATCATTCAGATAGCTCAACTCCGGCCCTACGCCCGGATAGTCGAGCCCCGGAGCGAGAGAATAGGTGTCACGAATCTGGCCGGTCTCATCTTGCAAAACGTAACTTTTACTACCGTGTAACACCCCTACATGTCCACCAGAAATGGAAGCGGCGTTTCGGCCTTCCCCTAATCCGCCCGCTTCCACTCCGATCATGCGCACTTCAGCATCAGCTAAGAATGGGGCGAAGATGCCCATCGCATTACTGCCGCCGCCGACACAGGCAATAAGATAATCAGGGGGTCGGCCTTCGCATTGAAGAATCTGTTTCCTGGCCTCACGCCCAATGACGGATTGAAAATCACGTACAATCATAGGGTAAGGATGTGGACCAGCTACAGTGCCGATGACATAGAATGTTCTCGCAACATGCGTAATCCAATCGCGCAGCGCTTCGTTCATCGCGTCTTTCAGCGTGCGCGTTCCGTTTGTGACTTCACGCAAATTGGCGCCAAGCAACCGCATGCGGAACACGTTTGGCGCTTGGCGTTCGATATCGTCGCTGCCCATAAAAACTTCGCACTCTAACCCAAACAGCGCCGCCACGGTCGCAGTAGCGACACCGTGCTGTCCAGCGCCGGTCTCGGCAATCAGCCGCGGTTTCTTCATCCGCTTAGCTAGCAACGCTTGGCCGATGGTATTGTTGATCTTATGCGCGCCCGTATGGCACAGATCTTCACGTTTGAGATAAATTTTGGCTCCTCCGAGTTGCTGCGTCAGACGCGATGCAAATCTTAAGGGTGTTGGTCGTCCAACATACTCCTGTAACAAAGCACGCAATTCTCGACGAAACTCAGGATCACGCCGACAGCTTCGATACACATCTTCTAACTCAATGAGGGCCGGCATGAGGGTTTCAGCCACATAGCGCCCCCCATAGGGACCAAAGTGACCATACGCATCAGGCAGTCTTGGCATTGGTAATAAACGCTCGTAGTTTTTCTAAATCTTTTCGTCCAGGAACCGACTCAACGCCGCTTGCGACATCGACTGCCCAGGGACGTACGGTTCGTACAGCTAACGCAACATTTTCCGGGGTTAAACCGCCAGCGAGAAGGAGTCGCTCTTCACATTGCGGGAGATAAGAGACAACCGGTTCCCATGCAAATGTTTCTCCCGTTCCCCCGTATCGTCCAGCTCGATGGGTGTCAAGGAGGATATAATCAGTCGGAATCTGAGTTAGGTCCGGTAAAGGGGCATCCAGAGCAACCCGCACGGCTTTAATAGTTCGGCAGGACCAGCCTAAGAGATCCGTCTCCTCTTCATCGCCGTGGAACTGCACTAAATCCAAATGAAGCTGATCTACAAGTGAGACAATCTCGCTGCGCTCCACATTGACAAATACGCCAACACGAAGGATATGAGGAGGGAGGACCGCACAAATCTCCCGGGCAACCGCGTAAGAGACAAAACGCGGGCTCGAAGGATAAAAATTCAAACCGATGAGGTCAGCGCCACACTGAACCGCCAGCTCTGCGTCAGCAATGGTCGTGATTCCGCAGATTTTAACGCGGACGCTCACCCTGCGCCTCCTAGCATTTCCCGCAGTGGAACGCCGGGATTGGGAGCCGCCATAAACGTCTCACCAATCAAAAAGGCTCGCACTCCCTGCGCTTCCAGACGCGACAACTGCTCGCTCTTAGACAGACCGCTTTCCGAAACAACTGTCACGTTAGCCGGAACCAGACGCACCAGCCGCTCACTCGTCTCAATAGTCGTGTGAAAGGTCCGCAGATCTCGATTATTAATTCCGAGAAGCGAGACCCCGCACTTTAGAGCTCGCTCTAGTTCCGTCTCATCATGGACTTCGACCAGACAATCCATCCCCAAGGTGCGAGCCAAACTGTTCAGCTCCAACAGTTGTCCATCAGAAAGGATCGCGACAATCAATAAGATAGCGCTGGCTCCAAAAGCTCGGGCTTCGTACACTTGGTAGGGATCAAATAGAAAATCTTTTCGTAAGAGCGGCAAGGTCACGTTTTCTCGAATACATTGCAGATAAGTTAGGCTGCCTTGAAAAAATTTCTTCTCTGTCAATACTGAGATCGCAGCGGCTCCATTCGCTTCATATGTCTGCGCCAACTGAAGCGGCTCGAAATCAGCGCGGATCACGCCTTTTGATGGAGAGGCCTTTTTTACTTCAGCAATAATCGACCGTCCCTTTTTGCTCCTGATACTGTGCAAGAACGGCGGCAGCGAGACCGCAAAAAGCGGTAGATGCTGAAGTTGCGCGACAGACATCTGTTGCTTTTGTACAGCAAGTTCTTCTCGTTTATAGGAGACGATATCGTCAAGAATCATACAGATTCCGTTTGGGTAAAAGCGATGAATTTTTCGAGAGTCCGCGCCGCGGCGCCGCTGGCCACAGTTTTTTGCGCCAGTTCAACACCGGCGGTCAGCGACGGCGCCAGGTCTCCGACGTACAAAGCTGCAGCGGCGTTCAGGACGACGATATCTTGACTTGGTCCAGGAACACCAGCACACACATCCCGAATGATCGCGGCCGACTCTTGAGCGCTTGAAACTTGCAAATCGGCAAGTCGACACAAAGGAAACCCTAGCTTAGTGGGTTGTATAGTGAACGTATACACTCTCCCTTCACGCCATTCCGCTACAGATGTTGATCCCGTCAAGGTAATTTCATCTAATCCATCTTCTCCATGAACAACCAAAGCATGGGTGCTACCTAAACGTCCCAAGGAAGCGGCGAGCGGTTCCAACCAGCGTTGAGCAAATACTCCAATGAGTTGATGGCGTGCGCTGGCTGGATTCGTCAGGGGACCGAGGAGATTAAAAATGGTGCGGATACAAATCTCTCGACGCGGGCCAACCGCATGGCGCATGGCGCGATGAAATGCCGGAGCGAGAAGAAACCCAAACCCTATTTCCTCCAGACAACGTTCGACCAAAGCAGCTGATAACTCAATGTGAGCGCCAAGGGCTTCCAATACATCGGCTCCGCCAACGGCGCCAGACATCGCGCGGTTACCATGTTTGGCTACGCATAGCCCGGCTCCAGCCGCCACCAACGCCGCAGCTGTTGAGATATTGAATGTGTGAGAACCATCACCTCCAGTACCACAGGTGTCTAAGGTTTCTCGGGAAGAACGAACGTGAGTCGCCAAAGCACGCATGATACGAGCGGCTCCAGTAATCTCACCGACGGTTTCTCCTTTGATATGCAGTCCGGTTAACAAAGCGCCGATCTGGGCCGGGGTGGCCTGATCATCCATAATCTCAGTGGTCACGGCGGCCATCTCATCTTCAGTTAAGTCGCGCCCTGCAGCAACACGCGCAATCGCTTCTTTCACACCTATGGTCATATTAGTTCGACGCGGGGTACGCTTGAGGAAATTTTCCTTCTCGCCGGAGTCGCTCCACCGAAGTACGCGCTTCCTCAGAGCTGGCAAAAGATCCGACTCGTACTCGATACCATACTTCGCCATCTCGTACGACCCGGCTGATCATCGGCTCATAGCCTTGACTCTGCAACCTCCTAATAAGTTCTCGTGCGCCCTCTTCATCTCGCAAGGCCTGCACCTGGACACTCCAACGCCCTTGGGCAGGTGACGGCTTTTTCGCAAGCGGCGGATGCGACTCTTCTTTTTTCACTCGCTTCTTTTCCTCAGCACCAGCACTACCCACAGCAACAGCCGGCGTAGGCGGCGTTGTGAGAGTCGCAGCATTGGTCTGCACCTTCTTGAGCGATTCAACCGCTGCGACCGACTCTTTTGTAGGTAACGAGGCTACCTTTTTTTCAGGAACAGCAGAAACGCCTTGCAGATTCTGAGAAGGAATTGGTTTTGGAGTTAATGGAGCTCCTTGAGAACCCGTTGAGGGAGGATTCGCTGGGGAAGCAACAGTGGGGGTTTGTTCCGGTAGTCGAGGGGAAGTCACCACCACCACAGTTTTTGGTTTATCTACAGTGGGGCTAGTCGCAGGTTGAACAACAGCAGCAGAATTTGTTGGTTCTTCTTTGAAAGAATTCCCTGTCTCTCCTCCACTAGTAACGGTTAAACGAACAGAACTCGTGTGTTCAGCAGCTTTGCGCGCCTCCAATTCTCTTCCAGTATAGATGCCGAAAAGAAATACGAGAAAAAAGGAGCCAACAATACTCACCACGATAATACATCCTTCAGCAAAACTGAAGCGGAAACCGTAGCGTCTCTCTGCCATCCCCATTCTCCTCTTTCCCGTACGTCATAGAGCAGGAATGCTAAGGGGGAGGCTGTTCTCGATCAGCACTCCCCCTCAGTCGTACGTTCCTCATTGATAGCGACGCGTTTGTTCCATTTACTCTTTTGTGTCGGACTTTCCTGAGGCTCTTTTTACTCGTTCAGTAAATTCCACCAGCGATAATGGAGCAGCGTCACCAGAGCGAGGTCCTAATTTCAAGACACGAGTATATCCGCCAGCGCGTGTCTGAAAACGAGGGGCAACTTCATCAAATAACCGTTTCACAAGTTTTCGGCTACCGAGATATACATACGCAAGACGACGAGCATGGATGGTTCCTCGTTTACCAAGGGTAACCATGCGATCGGCGTAACGGCGTAATTCCTTTGCTTTAGCGTCAGTCGTGCGGATTTGTTCTCGTATGAGCAGCGCCTTCAAAAGATTCCGCATCAACGCGGTACGGTGTGCAGCCGTACGGTTGAGTTTTTTCCCATCTTTGAGGTGTCGCATGATTTCCTATCCCTTGCAAGTTTCTTATTCTTTGTGAGTTTATGCGGTTTCTCGTTCACGAGCAGAACGGAGACGCTCCAGCTCTTCTCGAGAAGGAAAATTGCTATCTAGCCGCATGCCTAGATCTAACCCCATGTTATGCAGAGTTTCTTTGATTTCATTAAGGGATTTCCGACCGAAATTCTTTGTTTTTAGCAAATCGTTTTCGGTTTTCTGCACCAGCTCTCCAACATATTTCAGATCTGCGCTCTGGAGACAATTCGCCGACCGCACCGAGAAATTCAGATCTTCAATTGGGCGGAAGAGATTCTCATTAAGGGGTTCTTTTCCGGGTTTCAGGGGTGTCCCCTCTTCAATTTCTTCAGCTTGACCAGCGAAAATGACGAGCTGATCTTGCAGAACCCGTGCTGCTGAAGCTACGGCTTCTTCTGGACGAATACTACCATCGGTCCATACTTCAAGAGAAAGGCGCTCGTAATCAGTTCTTTGGCCGACACGCGCGTTAGTAACTGTTACATTCACTTTACGGACAGGAGAAAATGCCGCGTCAAGCGGAAGTGTTCCTATAGGATCCTCTTCGGACTTATGACGCTCAGCAAGGACATATCCACGTCCTTTGCTGATAACAGCTTCCAACTCGAAACGTGCGTCCTTACCAAGAGTTGCTATAGGATGTTGAGGGTTCAAAATTTCGAGCTGAGGACCAGCTACTAAATCGCTAGCTATCACAGAACGTGGACCAGAGGCATCTATTTTTGCTACAACAGTGTCGTAGTCCTGAAGACGAAAACGCAATTCTTTGAGATTCAAGAGAATGTCTGTAACATCGCCTGTCACACCGGGGATATTTGAAAACTCATGCAATACCCCATTAATACGAACCTTTATGATTGCCGCTCCCACCAAAGCCGACAATAAGACTCGTCGTAGAGAATTGCCTAAAGTCAAGCCAAACCCTCGCTCAAAGGGTTCTCCGACAAACCGCCCGTACAACAAACTGCTCTGCTCGTTCGTTGGAGCTAGTGTTTCTTGTTCTATTTTGAGGCTCTCAGGCTTGATCAAATCGCGCAAGCTCTCCTGCATGCAGTTTCCTCTTCCCATGCGGGTGTCGCGTTAACATACTGCAGCAACACCGGCATGCTACACTTTAGAATACAGCTCAACAATGAGTTGTTCGTTGATTGGCAACATCAATTGCGCCCGAGTGGGCAATGCCCGTACACGACCGGCAAAGGTATCTTTATTGACATCCAGCCATTCAGGGACGCCCCGTCGTTGGGCAAGATCAACAGATTCTTGAATACGTGCAATCTTACGACTAGACTCTTTTACCTGCACTTCGTCACCAGGATTCACGAGGTACGAAGGAATAGAGACGCGACGCTGATTCACGGTAATGTGTCCGTGACGCACAAGTTGACGCGCTTCGGAACGAGAGGTAGCAAACCCCATTCGATAGACCATATTATCTAATCGTCGTTCAAGCAGGGTCAGAAGGTTTTCCCCCGTCACGCCTTTCTTTTGTTCGGCAATCGCAAAGAAACGACGAAAGGGTCGTTCAAGGATCCCATAGATCCTTTTTAACTTTTGCTTTTCTCGCAATTGCACGCTGTACTCAGTCGCCTTCTTGCCCCTACCTTGACCGTGTTGGCCTGGGGGATATGCGCGTCGTTCGATCGCACATTTATCAGTATAACAACGCTCGCCTTTCAGGAATAATTTTATTCCTTCTCTCCTGCAGAGGCGGCATACAGGGCCGATGTATCGCGCCACGATTTTCTCCTCTTCAGTACGCTTTCTTCAATACTTCTTATACTCGGCGCCGTTTTGCAGGACGGCACCCATTATGAGGAATAGGAGTAACATCACGAATGACGCTAATGGAGAAGCCAGCAGCTTGCAGCGAACGAAGTGCAGATTCGCGTCCAGCTCCTGGCCCTTTCACCTGCACTTGCACGGACCTCATACCTGCATCAGCAGCCTTACGAGCCGCACTTTCAGCAGCAACTTGAGCCGCAAACGGAGTACCTTTCCGTGAGCCTTTAAAGCCCACAGTTCCTGCACTCGCCCACGCAACTACGTTTCCCTGAGGGTCCGAAATAGTCACTATGGTATTATTGAATGTCGAGTGGATATTTACCATTCCTTCAGGAACAGCTTTCCTTACTTTCTTTTTTCGGGGCGCAGTGCGTTCACCCGCTTTTGGCATGCTTCTCTCCTTACTTTACTACTTTGGCGTTGGGGCTTGTTTTTTTCCTGCAACCGTACGTCGAGGTCCTTTTCTCGTTCGTGAATTTGTCCTAGTCCGCTGTCCTCTTGCGGGAAGGTTACGTCTATGTCGGAGTCCACGATAGGATCCAATATCGATGTGTCGCTTAATACTGCTAGCGAGATCACGTCGTAGATCACCTTCCACTCTATAACTTTGGTCGATCACCCGTCTCAGGTTCACTACTTCTTCATCAGTGAGGACATCGGTTTTCTTTCCAGGATCGATCCCTGCATCCGCAAGAATTCTTAGAGCAATCGAGCGCCCAATACCGTAGATATAAGTGAGCCCAATCTCAACACGCTTATTGCGCGGCAATTCAATTCCAGCGATGCGCGCCATGTGCTTTTCTCCTATTGCTTAATTTTATTGAAAGAATCCCGCCTCAACCTTGTCGTTGTTTGTGTCGAGGATTTTCACAAATTACACGGGTAACGCCAGTTCGCTTGATAACTTTACATTTCCTACAGATCGGCTTTACAGAGGCTCGTACTTTCATCGTTCTCTTCCTTTACCCAGATTGTCAATTACATGCAGCTGAGTACTTCGGGTCCCTTTTCAGTGATAGCAATTGAATGTTCAAAGTGAGCAGATAGACTCCCATCTTTTGTAACGGCAGTCCACCCATCGCTTTTCATCATAACCTCTGGTCCACCCATATTGACCATAGGTTCAATGGCAATCACCATTCCCTCTCTCAGGCGTACCCCTCTTCCTGCCATTCCATAATTTGGAACTGGAGGATCTTCATGCAGTCTTCTGCCGACACCATGGCCGACGAACTCTCGAACGACAGAGAATCCATCTCGTTCCACTCTTTCCTGTATAGCTGCTGATATGTCGCCGATGCGGTTCCCGACGCAGGCCCGAATAATACCGCACGTTAACGCTTCGTTTGTCGTTTGGATCAAATTCAGAACTCTTTCATCTTGTCTCCCTAAAGAGAAAGTAAGAGCTGAGTCGCCGTAAAAATCTTTATAAATTATCCCGAAATCGAGACTAACAACATCACCTTCTTTAACAATTCGTTGAGAAGAAGGAATACCGTGCACGACTTCATCATTAAGCGAATTGCAGTTATTCCCCGGAAAAGGAGGAACACCCTTCCGAATCGGGTACCCCTTAAACGCCGACTTTACTCCTTTTTTACGAATAAGATCGTTTGCCAGTCGATCAATATCACCAGTCGATATTCCCTGTACTACTTTTTCACGCAGCTCTTCCAGGATTTCCCTGACGATGCGATTGGCAGTCCGCATTGTCTCGATTTCTTGTCGAGATTTGAGAAAAATCATATGCGGACCACATACTCATAGGGTCTCGAGAGCGTTTATGATACGCTGAAACACTGCCTGTGGTTCTCCGGTCCCATCAATGACTTGTAGAAGCCTATTTTTCTTGTAAAAATCAACCAGTGGGGCTGTAGATCTTTCATAAACCTCTAGGCGAGCCATTACTGTTTCTCTTTTGTCATCACTTCTTTGATAAAGTTCGCCAGCACAACGATCACATCGATTAGGCTGTTGGGGTGGAGTAAATCGCTCGTGGTACATCGCGCTGCAATTACGGCACACCCATCGGCCGCTGAGGCGTTCAACTAATTCCTGTTGAGGAACAATAATACTCAACACAGAGTTCAGTATTTGCTCTCTTTGAGATAACTCTTTAGTAAGTGCTTCAGCCTGGGCAATCGTTCTAGGAAATCCATCAAGGAGAAATCCAATCTCACAATCAACTTTTTGTAACCGCTCCGCAACCATCGCAGTCACCAAGTGATCCGGAACCAGATCTCCAGCATCCATGAAAGACTGCGCTTGCTTACCAAGTTGAGTTCCTTCGCGAATAGCTTCTCGGAGCAGGTCCCCAGTTGAAATCTGGGGGATCTTAAAATGCTCTTGCAGCAAACGGGCTTGGGTTCCTTTACCAGCACCAGGGGGCCCCAAGAGAACGATGCGCACGCGACTCCTCCTATCCTCTTCGCCCACGTATACGCCCACGTTTCATGAAGCCTTCGTAATTGCGCATAAGCACCTGGGTTTCAATCTGGGCTACAGTATCTAACGCCACGCCCACGACAATCAAAAGCGCCGTGCCTCCAAAATAAAAGGGAAGGTTGAACGAACTGATGAGCAAAGTCGGCATAAGACAAATCAAGGCAATATAAATAGCCACACTGAGAGTGACTCGGCTTAATACTCGATCTATGTACTCCGCAGTACGTTGCCCCGGGCGTATACCAGGAATAAATCCTCCATGCTTTTTCATATTGTCAGCTACATCAACCGGGTTGAAAACAACAGCGGTGTAAAAGTAACAGAAGAAGATAATAAACGCTACATAGCTGATATTGTAGACTAAACTTCCCGGAGCCAATACCGACGCTACAGCTTGCGCCCAGGGATGATCAGCAAAACTTGCGATTGTGGCGGGAAAGATAAGTACAGAAGAAGCGAAGATAGGCGGAATAACCCCCGCAGTATTCAATTTAAGGGGAAGATGAGAACTCTGGCCGCCATACACTCTGCGTCCAACTACTCTTTTTGCATATTGCACGGGGATGCGACGATGGCCTCGTTCCATAAAAATTACTGCGGCAACTGTGCCTACCATTACAAGTAGAATGAGGAGTACGACAAAGATGCTTAATTCTCCTTCTCGTACAAATTCCGTAGTCGTCGTTACAGCTGAGGGTAGGCTCGCTACAATTCCCGCAAAAATAATCAACGAGATACCGTTCCCTATCCCTCTTTCAGTAATTTGCTCTCCTAGCCACATGATGAAGGCTGTCCCTGAGGTCAAGGTGATCATTGTTAATAGGCGAAATCCCCATCCAGTGTGAAACACTACAGAACTACCGCCAGGCGCCTGAATTTGTTCAAGCCCAACACTGATAAAGAAGCCTTGCAAAAGGGAAAGTCCAACTGTGCCATATCGTGTATATTGAGTGATTTTCCGCCTTCCTACTTCTCCTTCTTTTGAGAGACGTTCGAGCGCAGGAACAACAACAGTAAGGAGCTGGAGAATAATCGAAGAGCTAATATATGGCATAATCCCTAAAGCAAAGATGGAAAATCGCTCTAGAGCCCCACCAGAAAAAAGATTAACTAAACCGAAGACAGTGCTACTCGCATGTTGAAAGAAATCAGCCAACGCCTTTCCGTCGATGCCAGGTGTAGGAATCGCCACGCCAATCCGGTAGACTCCCAGCATAAGAAAAGTAAAGACGAGTCGTTTTCGGAGTTCAGCAATTTTTGCCGCGTTTTGAATGCCTTCGAGCATCGTTAGACGACCTCGACAGTTCCCCCTAGGGCCGTGATCCTTTCACGAGCTTTCTCACTAAAAGCGTGAGCTTTGATCATAAGCACCTTGGTGAAATCCCCGTCAGCTAGTATTTTGACTTTCTTTTTTCCACGGACAAGTCCAGCGTTTTGTAACGCCGCTATATCAATGACATTAACGGAGAAGCGTTCAAGGCTTCCCAAATTGACAATCTGATATTCTTCTCGAAATGGGTTACGAAAGCCACGCTTCGGTAATCTGCGGGACAAAGGCATCTGCCCTCCTTCATATCCTGGAGGAGTATTACCTCCAGAACGAGAACCTTTACCTTTGTGCCCCTTCCCCGAGGTTTTTCCAAGACCAGAGCCGGGTCCCCGCCCGAGACGTTTACGTTCTTTATTCGCCCCAACAGCTGGACGAAGACTACTTAGATTCATGGACACGCACCTCGATCAGATGAGATACTATACGTAGCATTCCTTGTAACGAAGGAGAATTGTTTCTCAATACTACTTTTCCAAGATGACTAAGCCCTATACCCTGAAGAGTATCTCTTTGTCTCTGTGTACAACCGATTTGGCTGCGTTTCTGCGTAATGTGAAGAACTTTTGCTTCCGATGCATCCGACATACAACTTATCCTTGTAATTCGGAAAGACTCTTGCCGCGCCGTTCCACAAGTTCTTCTGGAGAGCCAAGCTGCCGTAGCGCTTGGAGTGTCGCCCGGACCGAATTATGTGGATTGGTCGAACCGATACATTTTGTTAGCGCATCTCGGACACCAGCCATTTCCATGACGGCCCGGACACCTCCACCAGCGATCAGTCCAGTTCCTTGGGATGCCGGTTTCAATAGCACTTTTCCGGCACCATGTTTTCCTATCACTTCATAAGGAATAGTACCTTGTGCAAGAGGAACGTTAATCAAAGACTTTTTTGCCTGCTCGACCCCTTTGCGAATCGCCTCCGGCACTTCGTTGGCTTTACCAAGTCCATACCCGACATGTCCAGCACCATCTCCAGCTACAACAACAGCACTGAAACTAAATCGTCGACCGCCCTTAACAACTTTGGCGACTCGACTGATATGAACGACTTTTTCCTTGATCTCTAATCCTTCAGGATTGATGCGCTCTTCAAATATGGCCACAGTTGACCACTCCTAACATTTCAGCCCTGCTTCTCGTGCACCCTCAGCTAGAGCTTGAATCCGACCGTGATAAAGAAAACCGTTGCGATCAAACACAACTTCACTAATGCCCTTCTCTTGACAAGCCCGGGCTACCAGCGCCCCAACTTCTTTCGCCGCTGCTCGCGTCGCGCTTTTCTTTTTTACTTCTTCTGGAGCAGAGGGCGACAAGGTAGAGACCGAGACCAAAGTGCTGCCACTTTCATCAGAAATGATTTGAGCATAGATATGTTTCCCACTACGAAAAACACAGCGACGAGGCCGTGCATTCGTTCCTCGCACTTTTTTTCGTACTCGTTCTCGACGGAGGAGTCTGCCCCTCTCACGAGGATTTGTCCTTCCCATAGTTACCGCGCTCCAGCAGTTTTGCCAGCCTTTCTACGAATCTTTTCTTCGGCATATTTTACGCCTTTCCCTTTGTACGGCTCAGGGGGACGAAGACGACGAATAGCCGCTGTCACTTCACCAAGGAGTTGTTTATCTACTCCCTCCAGAGTAATCACAGTTTGTCGTTCCACTTTTGCTTGAACACCTGGGGGTAATTGGAAAAGAATAGGGTGTGAATATCCCAGAGAGAACTGAAGGAAGTTGCTACCTTTTTGCTCGGCCCGATATCCGACACCATTAATTTCCAGTGTCCGAGAGAACCCTTTGCTCACACCTTCGCACATGTTTGCAATCATCTTGCGAGTCAATCCCTGCAAAGCTCGAGATTCACGCGACTCGTCAAGACAGAGAATTGAGATAGAACCATCATTCACCTGGACATTGGTCTTCGGATGAAAGGCAAAGTTGAGAGAACCTTTAGGCCCTTGCACAGTGACTTTCCCATCTTCAGTCACAATCTTTACTTTCTCTGGCACTGGCAAAGGCTTCCGTCCTACTCCCGCCATAAACATTTCTCTCTTTTCTAAAACTTATTACCAGACGCTACAAAGAATCTCACCACCAACGTGCAGTTTCCGTGCTTGACGATCAACCATAAGGCCCTGTGAGGTAGAAAGAATATTTACACCAAGTCCATTTTGTACTAGCGGAATCTCTCCTGCATTCACATAGACCCGCCGACTTGGTTTGCTAATCCGCTTGAGACCTCGGACAACCGATAGTCCTTTCGTATCATATCTAATCCACAGGCGCAGGATTGTACGCTTCTCTTCTTCGACAACACTCACCTCACCGATAAATCCCTCAGCTTGCAAGACCTTGGCAAGGGCTTCCTTTAGCCGAGACCAAGGCGTGTCGACTCGATCTTTACGAGCATGGATTGCGTTACGAACATGAGTGAGAAAATCTGCAACCGGATCAGTTCCCATACTCTCTCCCTTACCAACTTGCCTTCGTGAGGCCAGGTATTTGCCCTTTCAATCCAAGATTACGAAGGCATAGGCGACACATACGAAAACGTCGGTAGTAGGCTCTTGATCTACCGCAAAGAGAACAGCGGTTATGCACCCGGACAGCAAATTTTGGTTTCCTTGTAGCTTTTACACGCAGAGCGGTTCGCGCCATAAATATTAGCTCCGGAAAGGCATGCCAAGAGCACGCAACAATGCTCGCCCTTCAGCATCGGTTTTAGCGGTTGTCACCATGGAGACCGTGAAACCCTTTACTTGATCGACTTTGTCAATATTAATTTCTGGGAAAATGGTGTGCTCTCGAATTCCGAGAGAATAATTTCCTCTTCCGTCAAACGCATTGCTGGAAACGCCACGAAAGTCCCGCACCCGAGGAAGCGCAATACTCACAAGGCGATCAAAGAACTCGTACATCCGCTCACCTCGCAATGTCACAGCACAGCCAATCGACACACCTTCTCTCAATTTAAAATTGGCGATTGATTTATGTGCACGTGTGACAACTGGCTTCTGACCGGTGATCTGCGTAATCTCGTTCACTCCAGATTCAAGAATTTTGGGATTTTGTACCGCGTCGCCCAGACCCATGTTAACGACAATCTTCGTCAGCTTGGGCACCTGCATGATGTTCGAGCACCCTAGCTCTTGCTTGAGTTGAGGGACAACTCTTTCTTGATAAAATTCTTTAAGACGCGCCATACTACTTGTCCAACAATTCGCCGCAACGTCTGCATGAACGGGATTTGCTGCCGTCCTCAAGTTGACGGACCCCAATTCGAACAGGAGCGTTACATTTTTCGCACATTGGCATAATGTTCGAGAGATGAATAGCAGCTTCTTTCTCTAAGATACCACCTGGTTCCTGCGGCCCACGCGGCTTCATATGACGTTTCACCATGTTAAGGTGTTCGACAATGGCCCGATTTTCTTGGGGAAGAACTCGTAGAACTTTTCCAGTCTTACCACGTTCTTTGCCAGCAATAACCATAACCGTATCATTTTTCTTGATCCGCGCTAACATATCTATTCCTAGAGCACTTCCGGAGCCAGAGAAATAATTTTCATAAATCGCTTCGCACGCAGCTCACGCGCGACTGGTCCAAAGATGCGGGTTCCGATCGGTTCTCGTTGATTGTCAAGCAGGACTGCTGAATTAGTATCAAACCGAATATAGGATCCATCAGGACGGCCAATCTCTTTCGCAGTCCTTACGATGACGGCGCGCATAACGTCGCCCTTTTTCACTTTAGCGTTAGGAATTGCTTCGCGCACGGAGACGACAATTTCATCTCCAATAGAAGCGTACCGTCGACGTGTCCCCCCAAGAACATGTACACAACGTACTTTCCTTGCGCCGGAGTTATCAGCCACGTCGAGAATTGTCTCTACCTGAACCATTTAAGCTCTTCCTTCTTTACTATTCCGCTGTCGATCGCACGATGCTCTGAACACGCCATCTTTTTTCTCGACTGAGCGGTCGTGTTTCAACAATTGAAACACGATCTCCAACTCGGCAATGATTTTCAGGGTCATGAGCTTTATATTTCTTTCGTCGACGAATATACTTTTTATAAATTGGGTGTTGCACAAGTTGCTCAACAAGAACGACAACGGTTTTGTCCATTTTGTCGCTAATTACAACACCCTGCCGCGCTTTTCTTGCACCTGTCACGATTACTGTTCTCCTGTCCTTCGCGCCGCGCGCTCTCGCTGAATGGTCTTTAGCTTTGCCAAATCTCGACGTAATACTCTTACCCTCATGGGATTTTCTAGTTGTCCGGTGCTTTTTCTCATACGGAGACGGAAGATCTCTTCTGC
Source organism: uncultured Enterobacteriaceae bacterium (assembly GCA_964618735.1). Taxonomy (GTDB): domain Bacteria; phylum Desulfobacterota; class Binatia; order Bin18; family Bin18; genus SYOC01. The sequence continues at coordinate 3,325 of CAZUFQ010000012.1, read as the reverse complement.
CGTTTCTCGTTCCTTTTGCAACATCTCATCGAGACTCAACTCTCTGATTTCTTTAGCTCGCATAGGCTGTTCCACGTCGTTCGCAGAATTGGGTACTAATCGATAGCTTATGGGAAGCAAGACGAAGGGCTTCTTGGGCCGTTTCTTTTGCTACTCCCTCCATCTCAAATAGCACACGCCCAGGTCGGATAACGTCAACCCAAAATTCAGGAGAACCTTTCCCTTTTCCCATGCGCGTTTCTGCAGGCTTCTTCGTCATAGGCTTGTCAGGAAAAATGCGGACCCAAATCTTTCCGCCACGCTTGACATGCCGAGTAAGCGCTACACGGGCAGCTTCGATCTCACGAGCCGTAATAAGCCCTCTTTCTAACGCCTTCAACCCAAAATCCCCAAAAGATAATGAAGCGCCACGATACGCGAGCCCGTACACTCGACCCTTCTGCTGTTTTCTATGTTTGACCCTTTTCGGAGAAAGCATGGCCTTTCCTTTATGCGTTTGCGGAAATTTTTTGCTGCTCTTCGTCTCGCGTCAACACTTCTCCGCGGAAAATCCAGACTTTGACGCCGATAATACCATAGGTCGTTTTTGCTTCTGCTAGTCCATAGCTGATATCCGCACGGAGAGTATGGAGGGGAACTCTCCCTTCGCGATACCATTCGGTCCGAGCGATTTCGGCTCCAGCTAAACGGCCGGAACAGCGTACCTTTACTCCTTGCGCTCCCATGCGAATTGCACGCGCAACACTTTCTTTCATCGCTCTCCGAAATGCAACTCGACGTTCTAATTGAAGAGCAACGTTTTCAGCGACTAATTGCGCATCAAGGTCGGGACGACGCACTTCGTGGATGTTAAGATACACTTCCCTATCAGTCAATTTCCCGAGTTCCGCCTTCAGTTTCTCAATCTCAGCGCCTTTCTTTCCAATCACAATTCCTGGGCGGGCGGTGTAGATATTAATCTTCGCCTTGTTAGCTGCACGTTCTAATTCGATCTTAGCAATTCCAGCGTGATGCAATCTTTTCTTAATAAAACTTCGAATTTTGATGTCGTCATGGAGGAGGAAAGCATAGTCTTTTTCCGCAAACCAACGAGACTCCCATCCCTCTAAAATACCAAGACGAAATCCTTTAGGGTGTACTTTCTGTCCCATACATGAATCCTTACTTACCGCTCATCGACCACAACAGTGAAATGACTTGTACGTTTACGAATTGGGGTAGCGCGTCCATGAGCTCGTGGAGTAAAGCGCTTTAATGTAGCTCCACCATCGACATATGTTTTTTTGACATAGAGAACATCTGGATCGATGTTTTGCGTTTCTGTTGCATTCGCGATTGCTGATCGCAGAGTCTTCGCTAAAATGCGCGCCGATTTCTTCTGCGTAAAACGAAGAATCAGGAGCGCCTCTTCGACCTGTTTCCCTCGGATGAGATCAGCAACAAGTCGCGCCTTCTGAGGGGAGGTACGAATATTACGGGTAATCGCTCTAGCTTCCATTCCTCTCAACTCCTACGCTCTTCCAGCTTTTTTCACTTCGCCCTTACGATCTCCAGAGTGACTATAGAAGGTGCGTGTCGGAGCGAATTCCCCAAGTTTATGGCCCACCATATTTTCAGTCGCATACACGGGAACAAATTTTCTCCCGTTATGCACAGCGAAAGTGTAACCAATCATTTCAGGAATGATGGTGGAGCGCCGCGACCATGTCTTAATTACTTTCTTATCTCCACTTTCTTCAAGGACTTGGACTTTTTTGAGGAGATGTTCATCTACAAATGGACCTTTTTTTACTGAACGCGGCATCTTATTTCCTTCGTTTTTGCACGATGTACTTGTCAGTTCTTGCGTTATGTCTTGTCTTGAAGCCTTTGGCAAGAACGCCCCATGGGCTTTGCGGATGATTCCCTTTTCCTCTTCCCTCTCCGCCACCCATAGGATGATCGACTGGGTTCATCGCGACTCCACGAACATGGGGTCGTCGACCTAACCAACGTGTACGACCAGCTTTCCCTAAAGAAACATTCTCATGATTTAAATTGCCAAGCTGCCCCACTGTGGCTCTACATTGCTGGTGTACAAGTCGCATTTCGCCAGAAGGCAATTTGATCGTTGCATACATGCCTTCTTTTGCCATGAGTTGCGCCGCGGCGCCCGCGCTCCTCACTAATTGTCCGCCCTTCCCAACTTTCATCTCAACGTTATGGATAAGCGTGCCAAGAGGAATATTCTTCAAGGGTAAAGCGTTTCCAGGTTTGATGTCTGCGCCTTCACCAGAAAAGACAACATCGCCGACTTTAAGACCAACCGGAGAGAGTATGTACCGCTTCTCTCCGTCTTGATAATGCAAAAGGGCTATTCGTGCAGAGCGGTTAGGATCGTATTCAATAGCGGCAACTTTAGCGCCAATACCATCTTTTTCTCGACGAAAATCAATCAATCGGTAACGGCGCTTATGTCCTCCTCCACGCTGGAAACTTGTCACCCGACCGCGATTATTTCTGCCGCCAGTTTTCTTGAGCGGGACAATCAACGAGCTAGTGGGGGTCGACTTCGTTAACTCGTCTAAATCGGTCGCGGTTTGAAAACGTCGTCCGGCAGAGGTTGGCTTATATTGTTTTAACGCCATATTCAGGCTCCCTCGAAAAAGTCGATCCGGTCTCCCTCAGCCAGAGTCACATATGCCTTCTTCCAAGCAGACTTTCGGCCGACGGATTTCCCTACACGCCGCTCTTTTCCGAGATACTGGATCGTACGGACCTTTTCCACCTTGACTTTAAAAAGCGTCTCTACTGCAGTTTTGATCGCCGATTTGTTTGCGCTAGGGCGAACACGGAATACTACTTGATTGCCTGCACCATTCACCAGGGTTGCTTTTTCTGTCACCAAAGGTGAAGTGATCACAGAATATACATCTCTGTTCATGGCTTTAGTCTTTCGCTGATTGATTCTAATGCTTGCTGTGTCATAAGCGTCTGACGATAGCGAAGCAGATCATAGACATTAAGACCTTCGCTTCGCAGTACTTTCACCGTCGAGAGATTTCTGGCGGACTTTTCCACATTGACATCAGCTTGACCAATTACCACCAACACATTCTCGCCTAAACCCAACCGTGTGAGCGTTTCCAGCATACGCTTTGTTTTGGGCTCTGAGAAAGAGAACTCTTTTATCACAGTGAGTTCTCCTTGCCGTTGCTTAAGCGCCAAAGCAGCGCAAAGAGCAGTCCGGCGTGCACTCCGAGGCATACGATACTCATAGGAGCGAGGGCGTGGACCAAAGATAGTTGCTCCACCTACCCAGATTGGCGATCTAGAGCTGCCAGAA